>CALPOS020000012.1 GCA_943325255.2 Sphingobacterium thalpophilum | reverse complement strand
GAACCATAAAAAAACCTTCAATTTCAATGAAGATTTCCAGTGCATCGTCCGGATTCGAACAATAACTTTAATTCATTTTTTCTAAAAATGAGACATAAAAAAAACCTTCAAAATAATTTGAAGGTTTTGAGGCATCGTCCGGATTCGAACCGGAGTAGGAGCTTTTGCAGAGCCCAGCCTAGCCGCTCGGCCACGACGCCATTGTGCATTGGACGGCAAACTTAATAAATAATTTTGAATTTCAAATTTTAATCTTGAAATTCTTTTGGGTATCAATTTCTGTACTCTTCCATTTCAATAGTAACCGCTTCAACATCACCATCTATGGGAGGATTGATTTTAGAAACTGCTAGTACGATTCTAGAAATAGATGGAATTTCTTTAAAAATCCTAGCAATGATACGATGCGCGACGTGCTCCAGTAATTTAGAACGAATCTCCATTTCTTCCATTACAATTCGATTCAAAATTACATAGTCAACCGTATCTTCAAGCGCGTCAGAAATGGAAGACTTGCGCAGATCGGTTTTTACTTCTAAGTCAACTTTATAATCTGATCCGATTTTTCCTTCTTCTAACAAGCAGCCGTGATAGGAATAGGTTCGAATGTTTTTTAATTTAATAGTTCCCATGAAATAATAAATGAATTGGATTTAGTGTCTTTTTAGTAAAAGTATGAAATATTTGTTTGTAGTAATAAAATCAAACAAGCAAATCAACAGTGAGACGAATTTACCAACTATTTTAATAACTTTGCGACTCTAATTTTTGAATATGTCAACGGAAGAAAAAGCATTGAATTTTATCGAGCAAATTATTGAAGAAGATCTGAAAAATGGCTTATCGACTTCAAAATTGCGTTTTCGTTTTCCACCAGAACCCAATGGATATTTGCATATTGGTCACGCCAGCGCTATCGCTTTGAATTTTGGTTTGGGAATCGATTATATAGCGCCGGTTAACCTTCGTTTTGACGATACCAATCCAGCGAAAGAAGAACAAGAATTTGTAGACGCCATCAAAAGAGATGTTCAATGGTTAGGCTATCAGTGGGCTGAAGAGCGTTACGCTTCTGATTATTTCCAGCAATTATACGATTGGACTATTGATTTCATCAAGAAAGGTAAAGCTTACGTTGACAGTCAATCTTCAGAGGAAATGGCTATTCAAAAAGGGACGCCATCTACACCAGGAACAGACAGTCCGTTTCGCAACCGATCTGTTGAAGAAAATTTAGATCTTTTCGAGCGGATGAAATCGGGTGAGTTTGAAGAAGGAACTCACATTCTTCGGGCTAAAATTGATATGAAATCGACCAATATGTTGATGCGTGATCCGATTATGTATCGCATTCTACACAAACACCATCACAGAACTGGTGATCAATGGTGTATCTATCCGATGTACGATTGGGCGCATGGGGAAAGTGATTATTTGGAACAAATTTCACATTCATTCTGCACCTTAGAATTTTTGCCGCACCGTGAATTGTATGATTGGTTTTTGGATCAAATTTATGATTCAAATTTAGTTCGTCCGAAGCAACGTGAGTTTGCTAGAAGAAATCTAAGTCATACTGTGGTTAGTAAAAGAAAGTTGTTGCAATTGGTAAAGGAAAACCATGTAAAAGGTTGGGACGACCCGAGAATGTCGACGATTTCCGGCTTGAGAAGAAGAGGTTATACGCCGGCATCGCTTCGCAATTTTGCCAACACGACAGGAATTGCCAAACGTGATAACTTAATCGACGTTTCGGTTTTAGAGTTTTGTATCAGAGAAGATTTGAACAAGACTGCACCGAGAGTCATGGCAGTTTTAGATCCGGTGAAGTTGGTTATTGCAAATTATCCGGAGGGACATGTAGAGTGGCTAGACGCAGAAAACAACCAAGAAGACGAAACCGCAGGTTTTAGAAAAGTACCTTTTTCTAAAGAATTATACATCGAAAGAGAAGACTTTTTAGAAGAAGCGCCAGCGAAGTTTTTTCGCTTAAGTATTGGTAGAGAAGTTCGATTAAAAAATGGCTATATCATTAAAGGAGAAAGTGTTATCAAGGATGCAACAGGAAAAATTACTGAAATTCACGTCACTTATGATACCGAAAGTTTAAGCGGTAGCGGAACAGAAGCCAGTCAAAGAAGAGTATCTGGAACTTTGCATTGGGTTTCTATTGCACATGCTGTGCAAGCGGAAGTTCGATTGTACGATCGTTTGTTTGTGGATGAAGCGCCTGATTCGCATAAAGAAAAAGATTTCCTTGAGTTCGTCAATCCAGATTCTTTGAAGATTGTTACCGGTTATGTCGAGCCAAGTTTGAAGAATGCTCAGATTGAAGATAAATTTCAATTCCAACGTTTGGGATATTTCACTGTAGATAAGGATTCTGTAGCTGAAAGTTTGGTTTTTAATAAAACCGTTGGCCTCAAAGATGCTTGGGAAGAGAAAGGCAAAAAAGAAGAAAATAGCTTGAATAATTCTTTAAAGGAAATCAACAAATTCTTCAAAGTTGATGAAGAATCGGAGCGAAATGAAGTTGAAAATGCAATCAAGGAAAGCATTCAGGCGGTGACGAATTTTAGTTTGCTGCAAAATGTATTAAAGAAAAATATTGCTAATAATAAGAGTTCCTTGTTGTTTGCCAACTTCATGTTGAAATATTCTAGTCAAATTGCGCCAAAGGATTTTGACGAAGAGACCATTCAAAAATTGTATAGCATGTCGCTGAGAAGTGAATCTCCGTTTGTGAGAATTGAAGCGATTCAAAATTTACAAAAAGACGACATTTCATTACAAGCTTTACGTTCATTTCTTGAAAATCTCAAAACAACAGAAAAAGACGAAAAAGTAAAAGAACTCCTTTTTTCGATGTAGTTTTCGACAATAGATAATTTAAATAGAAAAGCGCTCTAATCGGGGCGCTTTTCTATTATTACTAAAAACTATTTTAAATCAAAAATCTATTGCAAACGACTATTAAAAACGAATCTCATATTTCAGTTATAAACAACATTTATTTATTTTTTGACTTACCGTGTGTTTTTATGAAATTTAGCCAATACAAAGAGTTTAAATAAGTATTTTAAACTTATTAGGTAAATTTTTAAGTTATTAACACAGACTTGTTAACAAAATCCGTACCTTTAGGTAAATATTAATTTAATACATAATATCATGTCAAATAACACAGGAAATACCCTTTTAGCACTTTTGGCTGGCGCAGCAATCGGAGCGGTTGCTGGAATTTTGATGGCACCGGATAAAGGATCAAAAACGAGAGAAAAAATCAAAGACGGATTTGATGATGCGAAGAAAAATCTGAAAAGTAAGATTAATAGCGCAACCGAAGGATTTAGATCGAAAGCGTCAAACACGCAATTTGATTTAGAAGAAACATACGACGATCTCGTATCTAACATGAGTCATAAAACCGAAGATGTGATTTCGTTTTTAGAAACGAAACTGGCAGACTTGAAAAAGGAGAATGCGAAGTTGCAGAAATAATAAAACCAAAACATACGCTTATGGCTTTTGATGAATTAAAAGAACATACAGAAGATATTCAAGAACAAGTGCACGTTTACCTTGAAAAAAGTGTCGCTTATTATAAATTATGGGGATTTAAAGTGGCGATGAAGTCGACGACTATGATTCTAAAGTTTACTTTAATTCTCTTATGTTTCAGTATGGTTATGCTTTTTTGTTCGGTGGCGGCGGCTTTCGCAATTGGTAAATCATTAGACAGTTACGCGTTAGGATTCCTAGTTGTTGCAGGAGTTTACGCCGTATTTACAGCACTTTTGTTTCTAATCAAGGACAAAATAATGGAAGGTAAAGTGATGGAGAATTTTTCAGAAATCTTTTTTAACGACTAAGCAATGGATACGAAGAAATATTCCTCTTACGCTCAAATTGAAAACGATTTGGAGATTTTAAAGCTTGAGAAAGAAATCGAATATCAAAAGCTCGTTTTGAGTTTTCAAAAAACAAAAGAAAGCTTTACGCCGCAAGGAATCGTAAGCAATTTTTTAAGCTCCTACAAGACGATTTTCGCTAATTCCTACATGGACGTCATCAACATAGCACTGCCCTATATAATCAAGTGGATTTTAAAAAGAAAAAGAGACGATTAAGTCTCTTTTCTTTTTTAATTATTGTTGTTCCTCTTCTAGATTTTCATCATTTTCTTTCGGAGGTTTACTGTTTTTTAGCGGTTTATCGATTTTCATTCCTTTCTTCATCGACTCGCCGACTAAATTACTCGCTGTAAAACTTGCCACCATATTGTTTAGCATATCACTTCCCGCTTGAGGAGAATTGGGCAATAGTATTAAATTCGAATTGGTATCGGCTCCAATTGCCTGCAACGTATCGTAATGTTGTGTCACGACAATCAATGCAGAAGCTTCCTGCGAATTGATGCCCACTTTGTTCAAAACATCTACACTTTCTACCAATCCTTTAGCAATCTCACGTCTTTGATCGGCAATACCTTGACCTTGTAAACGCTTGCTTTCTGCCTCAGCTTTGGCTTTGGCGACAATACGAATCCTTGATGCTTCTGCTTCAAATTCAGCTACTGTTTTCTCACGATCAGCGGCGTTGATTCTGTTCATTGCGTTTTTTACTTGAATATCAGGATCAATATCAGTAACTAACGTATTAATAATTGTGTATCCGTATGTAGTCATCGCTTCGTTTAGTTCTCTTTTTACTGCAATAGCAATATCATCTTTTCTTTCAAAAACATCGTCGAGAATTAGTTTTGGAACTTCAGCTCTTACAACATCAAAAACATACGATGTGATTTGATCGTGAGGATATTCTAATTTGTAAAATGCATCGTAAACGGTATCTTTTACCACCATAAATTGCACAGAAACTTTGAGTTTTACAAAAACATTATCCTTTGTTTTGGTTTCAATAATCACATCCAATTGCTGAATTTTTAGATTGACGCGACCCGCAATGCGATCAATCAAAGGGATTTTTAGTTGCAGTCCCGATTGTCGAATACTTAAAAACCTACCAAAACGTTCAATGATAACAGCGGTCTGCTGCTTGACAGTAAAGAAGGACGAAAACAAAATAAATAGTCCGAAGAACAAAAAGACCAATAAGATAGTACTCATAATAATTGATTTAAGATTGAATTTTGCTACAAATTACAAAAAACAAACTACTTTCGCTTCGGTTATTATTAAAAGAGATGAAAAAAATTCTATTATTACTACTTGCTTTGTATTGTTCAAATGCCGCGACGGCACAATATGGTTACCGCGACGGAAACCGTATTGGAATTTCAGGCGGTATTACCCAACTATCTTTGTTGTCAAGTAACTTCAAAGCCAAACCCGGACAAGGTTGGATTGCTGGCTTATCCGTTCGAGGAAATTATTACAATGATTTCAGTATGATTTTCGGAATGCAGTTTACGGAAAGCACCTTTTCATTAGAAACAATAAATACATCTTTTAAGAAAGAAGATGTAAAATACACACTTTCTGGAGTCCAAGTACGATTGTTGATGAGTTATAATTTGGTCGAAGATCACGTTTCTTTAGATTTTGGTCCCGTGCTGCAGGTCAATGGAAAGCTCAGAATTGACAACGAAAACAAAGATAATTTGATTTCAGGAACCGCATTAAAAGCAGAAGATATTGTTGATGTAACCACGATCAACGGAAATTTATATTTCGGTATTTCTGCAGGAGGAAAAGTTGTGCGCGCGCTGGTTTTCTATCAATATGGTTTGAATAGCATAATGAACAAACTCAACAAAGATGATGATTTGAAAGCTTTAAACAACGGCGATAAGTTTAAAGGCAATATTGGATTGTTGAGTGGGCAGTTGTTAATAAGTTTATAAAAAAAGCTCCTAGTTATGGAGCTTTTTCATTTTATAAAGTAGCAATCGCTTTCTCTAAACGCTTGATAGTTTCCTCTTTTCCAATCAATTCAACAATATCAAAAAGATGCGGTCCTTTAAGCGCACCAACCAAACTCAAACGAACGGGCTGCATTACTTTTCCCATGCCGATTTCGTTTTGAGTCATCCAATCTTTTACGATGGTTTCAGTGTTTAAACTGCTAAAATCTTCAATCGATTTTATAACTGCTATCAATTGAGTCATCAATGCCGGCGTGTCCTCTTTCCAGTTTTTTGAAGCTTTTTCGTCATAGGAAGTTGGCGCTTCGAAAAAGAAATCGCTCATTTCCCAAAATTCCGCAACAAAGTTCGCGCGCTCTTTGATTAATGAAACTATTCTTGTCACATCGAGCGCAGTCGAGATGCCTCTGTCTTTTAAAATAGTGGAAAAGGAATTGGCCAAACTTTCGTTGCTTTGCTTTTGCAAATATTGATGGTTGAACCATTTGTTTTTTTCAGGATCGAACTTGGCTCCCGACTTGTGTACGCGATTCAAATCGAAGGCTTCAGCCAATTCATCCAAGGTAAATAGTTCCTTATCAGTGCCGTCATTCCAGCCCAAAAGCGCTAAGAAATTGATGACTGCTTCGGGAAAAAATCCGTTTTCTCGGTAGCCAGACGATATACCTTCTTCTGTCTTCCATTCTAACGGAAATACGGGAAATCCTAATTTGTCTCCGTCGCGTTTGGATAATTTTCCGTTCCCAATAGGTTTTAAGATTAAAGGTAAATGCGCAAATTCAGGAGCTTCCCATCCAAAAGAGCGATATAACAAAACGTGCAGCGGCATTGATGGAAGCCATTCTTCGCCGCGAATCACGTGGGAAGTTTCCATCAAATGATCATCTACAATATTAGCCAAATGATAGGTTGGCATGCCATCGCTTTTAAACAAAACCTTATCATCTAGCAGATTGGTTTCAAATTGAATGTCGCCACGGATGATATCGTGTAAGTGCAAAGTCTCATTGACCGGTGTTTTAAAACGAATGACAAAATCTTCACCCGCCGCAATTCGCTTTTCGGTTTCTTCTTTAGAAATTACTAAAGACGTATCTAATTTTTCTCGGTTGTGCCAATTGTATATAAAAGTCTTGCCTTGTTCTTCGTGTTGTTTTCTTTGAATATCTAATGATTCAGCGGTATCAAAAGCATAATAAGCATTTCCTGAAGTAATCAATTGATTTGCATATTGTTTATACATCGCTTTTCTTTCGCTTTGACGATAAGGTCCAAATTTTTCGTTCTTCCCAACGGTTTCGCTTGGTGCAATGCCCAACCAATCTAATGCTTCAAAAATGTATTGTTCCGCACCTGGCACAAAGCGGTTTTGGTCGGTGTCTTCGATTCGAAGAAAGAAAACGCCATTGTATTTTTTGGCAAATAAATAGTTGAATAAGGCAGTACGAACGCCACCAATATGCAATGGTCCGGTTGGACTTGGAGCAAAACGAACTCTAACAGGTTTTGACATGGTATTGAAAATTTTCGGCAAAGATAGTAAATCGAAGTTGTGATTTCTTGGTTATTCCAGCACTTCAATCCTGAGAACAGTTTATCGCATTTCGGAAGGGATTCTTTTGTTCATTACCGCAAACCATAAGGGAGGAACAAACGAAAGCACCATACTTGTCGGGTAGCCAAAAGGCAATTGTGGACTCACATCGTGATATTCTAAGATTTGATATTTCTTTTGAGATTTGTAGTGATGATCGCTGTGACGGGTGAGTTCGTAAAGCATAATTCTGCCCAAAACGTGATTGGAATTCCACGAGTGTTTTTCCGAAACCCGTTCGTATCTTCCTGATGGCAATAAGTTTCTTTTTAATCCGTAATGTTCAATGTAGTTGATGGTTTCTAAAAGCAAGAATCCCACAATACCGGCGCAAGTTGCGAATAGTAAACCATTTAAACCAAAGAAAAAATAGATTACAACCAAGTACGACGCTTGAATAATTGTAAACCAACACATATCGTTTTTGAAAGAAAAGAACGATTGTTTGTTTATCTCATTCAGTTTGAATTGAATTTTCCACGCTTTCGTATACGTTCCAACGACTGTTTGAATCCAGAAGGAGTAGAGATTTTGATTGTATTTCGCCGTAGAAGGATCTTCGGGAGTGGAAACATGAAGATGATGCCCGTGATTGTGTTCGATAAAGAAATGGGTGTAATGGCTCGGAATTAAAAGTAATTTGCCTAACATTTTCTCGATAAATGAAGTCCGGTGACCGAGTTCGTGTGCTACATTAATTCCGTTGGAACCCAAAATGATTCCAACGCTCAACGTCATCCCAATCAGCTCAGATTGTGTTAAGGATGATGATGTTACTTTATGAAGAGAATAAAATAATATTCCATAAACAAGCGGAACATTCAAGTACAGCAAAATGTCAAAAAGTTTGTTTTTTAGTCGCGCTTCGGCAACGGATTCGCTGTAATTATCAGCGTCAATTGGAAGTAATAGTTCTAATATCGGAATGATAACAAAGGCAAACACCAAAGCAGCATACATCCAAACTCCGCCATTGTAAATGCCTAAGAGCCCAACAAAGGGAATGCTGTATGCCCATAAATATTTCATAATCAGTATAATTTGGAACTAAAATTAGTCATTACTTTTGCCATTTCCAACGGGAAAAGTTTGCGTTTTATTTAACGTTTTCTAATTCAGATAAAATCGTACTTTTATCGGTTGTTAAAATAAAACGCAAACACTTGGATTCTACGGGCATTATTTATCAAAAATTAGAAGCTTTTATTAAGAAGTATTACACGAATGAACTGATTCGGGGTGTGCTTTTTTTTATTGGCTTAGGATTGCTGTATTTCCTTTTTGTGCTTTTTGTGGAGTATTTTCTTTGGTTGAAACCCATTGGCAGAACGATTTTGTTTTGGACTTTTATTGGAGTGGAAGTATTCCTACTGTTGCGCCATATATTGTTTCCAACATTTAAGTTGTTTAAGATTCAAAAAGGCATTGACTATAACGAAGCTTCAAGAATTATCGGAAATCACTTTTCAGAAGTCAGCGACAAGTTGACCAACTTTCTGCAATTGTCTTCAAATGGAAGTCAATCCGAATTGCTGCTGGCATCGATAGACCAAAAAGCGAGTTCGCTGCAACCGGTTCCTTTTGGAAATGCAATAGACTTTAATAGAAATAAGAAATATCTGCCGCTAGCATTATTGCCAATTTTCTTTTTCGCATTCTTTTATATTTCTGGGAATAGCGATATGATTTCACAGAGTTTGAATCGCGTAGTACATTTTAAGAATCAATTTATCCCGCCAGCGCCTTTTCAGTTTGTGATACTAAATAAGCAAATACAAACCGAGCAGAACAAAGATTTCACCTTGACGATACAAACAAAAGGTAAAGTGATTCCTGAAAACGTAATGATTTTTATCGACGACGAAAGTTATTTTATGGAGTCAATAGAACTAGGGAAATTTCAATATAAATTTTCTAAGCCGTTAACCTCGATTCCGTTTTATGTTGAAGCAAATACGGTGACTTCTCCGGAATATGAATTGAAAGTCATCACAGTTCCGTCGATTGCTAATTTTGAAATGCAATTGAATTTTCCGTCTTATTTGAATAGAAAAGCAGAGTTGATAAAAGGTTCTGGAAATGCAATCATTCCAGAAGGGACAAGGGTTTCGTGGAGGATGAATACGCAAGCGACGCAAAAAGTGGTTTGGTCAGATTTGAAAGCAAATACGCCATTTACTAGGAGTGAAAACATGTTTTTATTGTCTAAATCAATTTTTGAAAACACAGATTATCAAATTATTACTTCTAACGATCGGGTTGCGAACTATGAGAAACTCAACTATCAAATATCGGTGATAAAGGACCAATTCCCAACAATTACAGTTGATAATGCGCCAGATAGTTTAAAGACTGAAAAGAAATATGTGATAGGTCAGGTTTCGGATGATTATGGTTTGTATAAATTGTATGTGGTTTATTATGAAAGAGATAAGCCGCAAACTGCTAAGAAAGGATTATTGAATGTAAAGAAAGACATCTACGATCAGTTTGTGTTTTCTTTTCCAAGTACTTTACCAGTAGAGCAGGGTGTATCGTATGAATATTATTTTGAAGTTTTTGATAACGATGCGATTAATAATTTCAAAAGCACAAAATCGGCTATTTTTTCTGAGCGAATCGCTACTGACGTAGAGAAAGAAGATCAAATGTTGCAACAACAAAACAGCAATATCAATGGCTTAGAGAAGTCCTTAAAGAACCAAGACAAACAAATTTCCGAAATAGAAAAGTTGCAAAAGTCGAATAAAGAGAAAGACAATTTGGAGTTTAAAGATCAGCAAAAGGTGAATGATTTTTTAGAGCGTCAAAAGAAGCAAGATAATTTGATGAAGGAATTCGCTGAGAAGATGAAGGACAATTTGGATAAATTCAAAACGGATAAGAAAGATGAATTTAAAGAAGAGTTGCAAAAACGGTTAGAGAAAGCGGAGAAGGATATAGAAAAGAACAAGAAGCTCTTAGATGAACTCAAAGAGTTGACCGATAAGATAAAGAATGAAGATTTGATGATGAAGCTGGATGAGTTCAAACAAAACAGCAAGAATCAAACGAAGAACTTAGAGCAGTTGGTTGAACTGACTAAGAAGTACTATGTAGAGAAGAAAGCAGAGCAACTGGCGGACAAGTTGGATAAGTTGGCAGAAAAGCAAGATAAGTTAGCGGAGAATGAGAAGGAAAACTCGACCGAAAAGCAAAACGAAATCAATAAAGAATTCGATAAGATACAAGAAGATTTAAAGGATCTTGAGAAGGAAAATAAAGAATTGAAGTCGCCAATAGATATTCCTAAAGATGCTGAAAAGGAAAAAAGTATTGATGAAGATTTGAAAAAGGCGTCTGAAGAATTGCAAAAAGACAAGAAAGACAAAGCCAAGCCGAAGCAAAAAAGTGCCTCAAAGAAGATGAAGGAAATGTCGATGAATATGCAGCAAAGCATGGAAGGCGCTGAAATGGAGCAAATGGATGAAGATGTAAAAATGCTCCGTCAAATCCTTGACAATCTTTTGGCATATTCATTCTCTCAAGAGGAAGTAATGGGGCAATTTAGAGGTCTAAAAAGAGGGTCGCCATCATTCAATAAGAATCTTAAGATTCAGCAGGATTTAAAGCAGCAGTTCAAACATGTCGATGATAGCTTGTTTGCCATGTCACTAAGAAATCCTAAAATTGCCGAGGACATTACGCGAGAGATAGGCAAAGTGCATTACAACATCGACAAAGCATTGGAAAGTTTGGTGGAGGCGCAAATCCCGAAAGGACTTTCTCACCAACAGTATTCCGTTTCATCTGCAAACAAACTCGCGGATTTCCTGAGTGATTTATTGAATAGCATGCAAATGTCGATGTCTGGTGAAGGCATGGGCAAACCAAAACCAGGAAAAGGACAAGGAGCTGGCATGCAACTTCCCGACATCATAAAAAAGCAGGAAGGCATAGGGGAAAAGATGAAAGATGGGATGAAGAAAGGAGATAAGCCAGGAGACAAACCGGGTGAGGGAAAGAAACCAGGAGAAGGAAACAAGCCGGGAGAAGGTAAGAAGCCAGGTCAAGGAGAGAAAGGTAAATCAGGAAAAGATGGCAAAGGCGGAGAAGGCGGTGGAGAAGGACAAGATGGTGAAAACGGCGAAGATGGTGAAGGTGACGCTAGAAATATCATGGAAATTTACAAAGAGCAAAAGCAACTTCGCGATGCATTGCAAAACGAATTAGATAAGAAAGGAATGGGCGGAAGCGGACAAAATGCGCTGGAGCAAATGAAACAAATCGAAAAGCAACTATTGAATAAAGGTTTTAATAACGAAACACTTCAGAAAGCTTTAAATTTGAAGTATGAATTATTGAAACTGCAGAAGGCAGTTCAAGAGCAAGGCGAAGACAAGAAGCGCCAATCAGAAACTAATAAGAAGGATTTTAACAGTACAAGCAATCCGCTGCCTGCTTCCGTGCAACAATATTTAAACAGCATTGAGATTTTAAATAGACAAAGTTTACCTTTGCGCTCCAATTTTAATCAGAAGGTACAAGAATATTTTAAGGACAATGATTAGTTTTAATTACGAAACCTCATTCAAACTAAAGAATAAGACGCATTATTCGAAATGGTTGTCTCTAGTGATTCAAACCGAGAACAAGAAAGAGGGCGATATCAATTACGTTTTTTGCGACGATGATTATTTGGTTGGTATAAACCTGCAATATCTAAATCACAATACGTTAACAGACATCATTAGTTTTGACTATTCTGTAGGAAACGAACTACACGGAGATGTTTTTATTTCGATACAGCGCGTAAGAGAGAATGCTATTGAATTTGATGTTGCTTTCGAAGAAGAGTTAAAGCGAGTGATGGTTCACGGCGTCCTTCATTATTGCGGATACAAAGATAAGTCTGCTAAACACAAAAAAGAAATGCGTCTAAAAGAAGACGAAAAAATAAAATTGTTTCACGTGGAACAAAAGAACAAGACCAATCCTAATTCAAAACCATAATGTTTCAAGATAAATACGATGTAATTGTGGTCGGTGCTGGTCATGCCGGTTCTGAAGCTGCTGCGGCCGCTGCCAATATGGGCTGTAAAACCTTATTGGTAACTATGAGTTTGCAAAACATTGCGCAAATGTCTTGTAATCCTGCAATGGGCGGCATTGCAAAAGGACAAATCGTTCGAGAGATTGATGCAATGGGCGGGTATTCTGGAATTGTATCGGACAAGACCGCAATACAGTTTAAAATGCTTAATAAGTCAAAAGGACCGGCAATGTGGTCGCCTCGTGTCCAAAGTGATCGAATGCGGTTTGCAGAAGAATGGAGATTAATGTTGGAGCAAACCCCTAATCTCGACTTTTATCAGGAGATGGTCAAGGGATTGTTAATTGAAAACAATAAGATTGTTGGAATTAAGACTTCCTTGGGAATTGAAATTAAGGCTAAAACTGTCGTGCTAACAAATGGGACTTTCTTAAATGGTTTGATTCATATTGGTGACAAACAGTTTGGAGGTGGTAGAGCAGGAGAAAGTGCGGCATACGGTATTACTGAAGATTTAATACAAGTTGGCTTTGAATCTGGAAGAATGAAAACTGGTACTCCTCCAAGGGTTGACGGACGTTCCTTAGATTACTCTAAAATGAATGAAGAAAAAGGGGATGAGAAGCCGGATAAGTTTTCTTATTCGAACCAAACTAAACCACTTATTCAGCAGAAGTCTTGTCACATGACTTATACTTCGCTTGAAGTTCACGACATTCTTCGAGAGGGTTTTGACCGGTCACCAATGTTTAATGGTAGAATAAAAAGTATCGGCCCAAGATATTGTCCGTCGATTGAAGATAAAATTAATCGCTTTGCAGATAAAGAGCGACACCAGTTGTTTGTTGAGCCAGAAGGCTGGAATACGGTTGAGGTTTATGTAAATGGATTTTCAACGTCATTGCCGGAAGAAATTCAGTTTAAAGCGTTGCGCTCAGTCGTTGGTTTTGAGAACGTGAAGTTTTTTAGACCGGGATACGCGATAGAGTACGACTATTTTCCTCCAACCCAATTAAAACATACGCTGGAAACTAAATTGGTTGAAGGGCTGTATTTTGCAGGTCAAATTAATGGAACTACTGGCTACGAAGAAGCGGCCTCGCAAGGCTTAATGGCCGGCATCAATGCCGCTTTGAAAGTGAAGGAACAAGAGCCACTAATTCTAAAAAGAGATGAGGCTTATATAGGCGTTCTAATTGACGATTTGATTACAAAAGGGACAGAAGAGCCGTACAGAATGTTTACGTCAAGAGCAGAGTTTAGAACGCTACTACGACAAGACAATGCGGATCATAGATTAACTCCGTTGTCAAATGCTATTGGTTTAGCGTCTGATGAAAGATTAAAGCGAATGGAATATAAGTTTGAAGAGTCTGAAAAATTGGTCGCTTTTTTCAAGGAAACAAGTGTTAGCGTAGCAGAGGTAAATCCTATTTTAGAAGTAAAAGAAACGGCTTTAGTGAGTCAATCTGACAAAATGTTCAAGATATTTTCCAGACCCCAAATAGATTTGGATGATGTCTTAAAGTTTGATAAAGTGCAAGCTTATTTGAATAAAAATCCTTTAGATCAAGAGATTTTGGAGCAAGCTGAAATTCAAGTTAAGTATTCAGGTTATATCGAAAAAGAACGAAATAACGCTAATAAATTGACACGTCTAGAGGATGTGAAAATTCCAGAATTTTTCGATTATCATAAAATAAAGTCGATGTCGATAGAAGCAAAACAAAAGCTTTCGTCAATTCGACCGATTACGATTTCGCAAGCTTCTCGTATCAGCGGCGTTTCTCCTTCGGACATTTCAGTACTTCTAATTTATATGGGAAGATAATATGTTTCACGTGGAACGACAAAAGCAAACCTTTATGAATAAAAGGATTACGGCATTTTTGTTTTTATTTATTTTATTTTCAAGCTGTAATGTTTCTCGGCAAACCGTGCAAATTCCCGATTATATTCTTGTGCCTAATGGAAAAGAAATATTAGGAAATAATGGTTTGAGTGCTTTTCTTTTTGAAAACAACACGAAGAATCTCACGATAGAAAAGTATCTCTCGTTGAAATTTAAAGGGGAGAATTACTACGCTAGTGAATATTGGATTACCATCGAAAAAAACAAATACAAATTGATTGTTTACAGCAATGATGAATTTGAAAAGTATTTTAATAGTGCAAACTACTCAGTCATAAATTTAGAGCCCGAAAACGCACAAAATGGTATACAACGAAAGTTTATTGCTTTCTCAGTGATTAACGACAAGAACGAAGATTGTCTCGCCAATGATTCATTGTTTCAAAACATCGTGGTGCGTTATCTAAAAAAATTGAAAGACGAATACTATAATTTATAATGGACATTTCTAAACATCAACATTATCTTGACGTCAAAGATCATTCTATATCGAAAGAAGAATTTCGATTGCTGAGAGATGAAACCATTGATTTGGTCTTTACTTACCCGCAACCTAGTGAAGATAAGCTGGGATCTTATTACGAAAGTGAAGATTATATTTCACATACCGATGGCAAACGTTCTTTGTTTGAAAAAGCATATCAATTCGTCAAAAATATTGCTTTAAAAAGGAAACTGAAGTTAATAAATGAACTTCAAAGCAGCAAAGGACTATTACTTGATATCGGAACGGGAACAGGTGATTTTCTTTCCCAAGCGAAACAAAATGGTTGGCAAATCATTGGTGTAGAACCCAATGAAAAAGCCAGAAACATAGCATTACAAAAGGGTGTAACTTATATTGGTCATACAAGTGAACTAGAAGACCATTCCGTCGATGTAGTTACGATGTGGCATGTTTTAGAACATGTGCCAGATGTAAATGCGCAAATCAAAGAACTAAAACGTTTACTGAAACCAGCCGGAACAATTGTTATCGCAGTCCCAAACTTCAATTCTTATGACGCAAATTATTATGGGAAATTTTGGGCAGCCTATGATGTTCCTCGACATTTGTGGCATTTTTCTCGTTTATCAATTGAAAAACTTTTTGAAAGAGAAAAACTACAATTATTAGAAACACGACCGATGTTCTTTGATTCGTTTTACGTCTCCTTGCTTTCAGAAAAATATAAAACAGGAAAGATGAATTACCTTACAGCGTTCTTGGTTGGCTTGCAATCGAATTGGAAAGCGAGAACGAGCCGTGACTATTCTTCTCATATTTACATTATCAAAAACTAGAAATTATAAAAGCGGCTTATCATAATAAATTAATACTTTTGAAATCTTAATTATCTCTTCAATCATGAAAAAATTACTCCTGCTTTCTTTACTATGCTTTGCAATCATTTCTTGCAACAAGTCAACAACCCCAACTAAAGAAATGAAAACAGCCTATGTTGACACTTCTAAATTATTAGAGGAATACAACGAAGCTAAAGACATTGAAGCAAAATATAAAGCCAAAGGCGATGAGATGGGCAAAGAGTTAGAAGCTGAGGTGGCTAGATTTAAAGCAGAAGCAACTAGTTTTCAAAAGAATGCACAAGCCAAAGGGCAAGTATGGGCACAAGAAAATGGAGCAAGACTTCAAAAGCAAGAACAAGAACTTAGTTATGCACAACAAGCATTAGTTCAACAACTTAGAGAAGAAAGCGGTGTTGAAATGGACACATTAGTAAAAAAAGTAAAAAAATTCATCAAAGACTATGGAAAAGAAAAAGGATTTACCTACATCTACGGAACGGGAGAAGCTGCAACTATTTTATATGCAGAAGATAAATTAGATATTACGGCTGAAATTGTCAAACTTTTGAATGATAAATACAAAGCATCAGACAAGAAATTTGGTAAAAAAGAAGATGAAAAATAGTTTTGAATTATAGAAACTAAAACTAGCCTCATTCTGTTTTGATAGAGTCTTTTCTATAAACAAAAGAATCAAACCCATAGCAACTTCATGCGGAAATTTTTTCTAAAATTACTTCTGTTTATTGCCCCATTTGTGTTAATGTATGTAGCACTAGAAGTTTTCTATAGAAATGTCCCAAATAATTACAGTGTTAAAAATCAGGAAATTAATAAGAATTCTCAAAAAATAGAAGTGCTTCTGTATGGCGACTCGCACTGTTTGTACGGTCTAAATCCTAGTTGCTTTTCAAGAAACACTTTTAATCTCTCCAACGTTAGTCAAACAATCTATTTCGACAAACTGCTTTTTGATAAATATGTCGATAAACTACCCAAACTTCAGCAAGTGGTCTTTTGCATTGAATATACAAACCTCAGTCAAATAGATAATTCAGGCGACGATGGTTGGCGAAAGTTCTATTACCAGCGTTTTATGCATCTCGAAGTTCCATTGATTTCTGCACTTGATCCAAGAAATTACTGCTTAGCATTCACTCAAAGTTTCTACAAATCGAGGGATTTAGTAAAACGCTATGTAAAGAAAGGAACCATTCTCGATTGCGATTCGCTGGGATGGGGAACAAATTACAAGAAAGCAGATCGAATTCCAGCAGCGCAAGTGGCGCAAAACAGAGCGATTGTTCAAGAAGATGGATTAATGGATTTTGAAGTAAATAAAAACAGAATCAACGTTATCATTCAGAAATGCAAGCAACGAAACATCCAAGTATTAATTGTTTCTATGCCGCAAACGAAAGTATATGAAAGCTACTTGAATCAAAATAAATTAAGCAAAATTAAAGCGACTTGTTCCGAGTTTCAAACTAAGAATCCAAAAGACGTGTTTTATCTCAATCTATTTGATGATTCTCGTTTCTCTGAGGAGGATTTCTATGATGCGGACCATCTCAATGATGAAGGCGCACTTAAATGCTCTACAATTGTAAATGACTATTTAACAAGCATTGAAAAATAAAAATCACTATTTTTGTTTTCTAATCTAAGCCAAATGGAAACTATCTCAGCCGAAGCCAAATACACGCTTCAATTTATCAATCAAACGCAAAGATCTATTTTTCTAACCGGAAAAGCCGGAACGGGAAAGACAACACTGCTGCGTGAAATCATCCAAACCACACACAAAAACACCGTAGTTGTTGCTCCAACCGGAATCGCGGCGCTAAACGCGGCGGGCGTTACCATTCACTCGATGTTTCAATTGCCTTTTGGTGGATTTATTCCAGACACCATTGCACCGCATTTTTCCGATTTTGTAAAATTTGAAACCAAAAGCACGCTGGTTCGTCACTTCAAAATGAGTGGACTCAAGAAGGCAGTAATCCGCAATATGGAGCTGCTAATCATTGATGAAGTCAGTATGCTGCGGTCTGATTTGTTAGACGCCATCGACTTTACCATGCAGTCTATTCGCAAAAACAGAATGCCTTTTGGAGGTGTTCAAGTGGTGTATATCGGCGATCTACTGCAATTGCCGCCAGTCGTTAAAGACGAAGAATGGAGTGTGCTGAAAAAATATTACAAAGGAAAGTTCTTTTTTCATTCACATGTGGTTCAAAATAATCCGCCGATTTACATTGAACTTTCCAAGATTTTTCGTCAATCCGACGATGCCTTTATCTCCATTTTGAACAATCTACGGAACAACGAAATTACAGCCAAAGACATTCAAAAACTCAACGCTTACGTTCAACCTCATTTTGATCTAAAGTCCAATCAAGGTTACATCACGCTCACAACGCACAATGCGAAAGCTGATGCCATCAATCAGCAATCGTTGGTTGATTTAAATGGAAAACTTGTCACGTATTTGCCTGAGATTGTCGGCGATTTTCCGGACAAAATATATCCTGTTGATGCGCAACTTGAACTCAAAGTCGGCGCGCAAGTAATGTTTGTCAAAAACGATTTGTCTTTCAATAAGCAATATTTCAACGGAAAAATGGGCGTCGTTCAGTCGCTGTCGGCCGAGGAAATCTTAGTGAATTTCCCCGAGGAAAGCGTTACCATTGCGGTCGAGAAATACGAATGGCAAAACATCCGCTACACCGTCAACGAATTGACGAAAGAAATCGAAGAAGAAGTGTTGGGAACCTTCGTGCATTATCCAATCAAATTGGCTTGGGCAATTACCGTTCACAAAAGCCAAGGACTAACGTTCGACAAAGCAGCAATCGACGTGTCACAAGTTTTTCTTCCAGGACAGGCGTATGTGGCGCTTTCTCGACTTCGTTCGTTAAACGGCTTGGTTTTGCTTTCTCCGTTGCGAATGAATGGGATTTCGAGCGATCAAGATGTCATGAATTACGCGACTAATAAAGTAGAACCTTCCATTTTAGCCAATACGCTTCAAACAGAGACCTTAAAGTTTGTGCATTCCTATCTCAAAAACACTTTCGATTGGTCAGATTTAGCACAGGAATGGCGGAATCATCAATTTAGCTACAATGAGAAATCGGAAGTTTCCGAAAAAGCAAAGCACGCCACTTGGGCAAAGCAAAATGCGGAGATCATGGGCGAATTGGTAGAACCTGCTCGCAAGTTTCTAAATCAATTGAATAAAGTATTCGAGGCTGATGCAGTAGATATCAATTTTGTTTCGGAGAGAATACAAGCAGCGTACGATTATTTCTTTAAATCTATGGACGGCTTCGTTGGCGCCATTTTATGGAAATTGGAAGAAATCAAACGCGTCAAAAAAGCCAAAGCCTATTTTGATGAATTGCTCGAGTTGGAAGAATTGCAAACCAAAGCAATCCTGCGCATGATGAAAGCGAAAGTGCTGATTCAAACCATTGCAGCGGGACAGGAAATTTCAAAAGAAAACATCAACACCACAGCCATTAGAAATTATAAATCGAACAAAGTCGAGGCCATTCAAACCGAATTCAAAGCGCAAAACGTAACCTTGATTGAAGACGAATATGATGTTGAACGCTACACATCAAAAAAAGCGGCGAAGATCAAAGAACCGAAGAAATCAACTTTCTTAGTTACCTATGAACTTTGGCAAGAGAAAAACACCATTGCTGAAATTGCCAATATTCGAAAATTGACCAAACAAACCATTTGCACGCACTTAGCAAAATTGATTGAAATCAAAGCCGTCACCATTTCAGAAGTGCTGCTGGAAGATAAATTAAGAGCCTTAGCTCAAGCATTTGAAGGTTATGAAGAAGAATCGCTCAATCCGCTCAAAGAAAAATACGGAGATACATTCACTTGGGATGAATTGAAATTGTTCAGGGCGAGTTTGAATGTATAACATTTACGAGAGTCTGCGTCTTTGCGCCTTTGCGAGCAATGTATTAACTCAACCAAAACACGACCATTGCTGCCGGAACAAAATAAATAACTATGGTTCTTGCGCCATCGTAATCTTTCGCCAATCGCTGTCCAAACAACAACATGATCAAAGTAATACACGAAAAAATGCCGCCATACAATCCGAAAGTACGACCGCTATTCACCAACAATTCGATGCATCCTACGATACACAAAACCCCCGAAATCAATTCCAAAATCAGCACATGCATCAAGGCCAAAGGCACATGATTTTTCAAACGGGTTTTGGAGAAATGTTCCTTTAGCCAGTTGACGTTTCCTTTCCAATCCATGACTTTATCGTAACCAGATTGAATAAAAGTTACCGCTAGAAAAATCAAAATAAGTATCGGAGCACTATTGACCATCAGCTTAGTTTTTATGAATTAATCGCGTCAGCTTAATAGACAAATCAGTGAGTACAATTTTCGCATTGCCGTTGCGCTCAATGTGATATATCGCATCGGAAAGTTCTTGAAAAATCGCTTGAATATTATTGCCATTCACAAAGGGCGCAAAATTCTCCAACTTAAACTTCTCGATTTTTGGTTCCATAAAAACCAAACTAGTCGTTTGATAATTCAACAACAAAGCCTGACGAAACATCGTAATGCAATAACTCAAGAATTTCTTTTGTGTTTCGCGACCTAAACCAGCAATTTGCTCGCTCCAAGTAATCAAATCTTGAATAGCAGCAGCATTGCCTTTGGCTCTAAAAGCGGCACGAACCCAATCGACGAACCATTTTTCAAAAACCGCATCTTCTCCATTTTCTTGCAGCAATTGTAACGCCTTGTTGTAATTTCCTTGCGCTTGATGTGCTATTTTAGACGCCAATCGAGGTTCAATATTTTCACGTGAAACCAACGAAGCGGTGATTTCTTTTTCAGGTAAAGCACCAAAATGCAAAGTTTGGCAACGCGAACGAATGGTCTGAATCAAATCTTCTTCATTTTCAACTATCAAAATAAACAAGGTTTTGTCGGCAGGTTCTTCCAGTAGTTTTAGCAACTTGTTAGACGCAGTATTATTCATCTTTTCCGCCATCCAAACAATCATGACTTTATAACCACCTTCATAGGATTTCAAAGCCAAGGATTTCAAAACTTCCTGTGCATCTGCTTCACGAATTTCTCCTTGCTTGTTTTGCACGCCCAACATTTGATACCAATCAAACAAACTTCCGTACGGATTTTCCGCAACGAACTGTCGCCAATCGTTAATAAAATCAAGGCTTTTGGGTTTGGTTTTTACATCTTCAGTGGTTACCGTCGGATATACAAAATGCAAATCTGGATGCGAAAGATTTTGAAATTTCAAATTACAGGCTTCATTTCCGCCGAAATTTTCAGAGTCAAGATTGTTGCACAAAATAAACTGCGCATAAGCAATCGCCATCGCCAAAGTACCGCAGCCTTCTGGTCCGACAAACAATTGCGCATGCGGAATACGGCCCGAAAGCGCGCTTTTCGTCAAGTGATTCTTGATGTAATCCTGGCCTAAAAT
>CALPOS020000011.1 GCA_943325255.2 Sphingobacterium thalpophilum | reverse complement strand
CTCCAACACCTTGATTTATTAGTCTTTTGTAAATATCCCAAAACCAAGTAGCGCATTCTGGTTTGAAGATGTCGATTAATCCGGTATTTCCGAAATAGAAATCATATTTAAAAGGCATTCCATCTTTTTCGATTGCTAACACTTTTTTATCGACAGCTTCTTGCCATTTGGTAGATGTAGTCAGAACAAAAGGTTCCGTAATCAAAACCGTTTTGACGCCTTTACCATTAAGGTCGGCAATCATTTTGGTTGGATTTGGGAAATTGTCTTTGTCCCAGTCCAAATTTCCCATCGTGCCTTTTATTGTTTTTCCGAACCAATATAAATCGAGGATAATCGCGTCGACTGGGATTTTATCCTCTTCAAATTTTCGGATGGTTTTTTCTACTTCTTCTTGAGAATGATATCCAAATCGACTAGAGAAATTGCCTAGCGTCCAACGCGCTGGTAAAGGTTGTTTCCCTGTTAAATCAGTATAACTTCCAATTAGCTCCGTCCAAGAATCTGCTGCAATGACTTGATAGGTTTTTCGACCAGAGATGGTTTCGTAGGCTAACGTATTGTCTTTTTTGCTGTCTAAATCGAGAAATCCGATTGGTTCATTATCAAAATGTACGGCATAAATTTTTGAAGACAAAACCAATGGAATACAAAAATTCATCAACTCCGCTTTTGTTTCATAGCCATAATGCGCGCGGTTGTACAACTGCATGCGATTCCCACGGCGGTTCATACCAAGAGCTCGAGCGCCGCCGCCATAAAGCACTTCTGAACTATCTAAATTGAAATCGATGACATCGGTACTGTCCTTTTTGAAATAGCCATTATTTTCCGAAATCAGCGCTTTGGATTTATAGGTGTAGGATATTTTGAAAGGCGATTTTTGAATGGTAACGGCGATTCCAGACGTAACAAATTGGATGGCGTTTTTATCAGATTTGACTTTTGCAATTCCAGATTTTGGAGCAATCACAACCGCATGTGAAGTGGCATCAAAAGTTTCTCCTTTGGGAATGAAAGAAGTTTCGATGATTTTGTCGGAATACGATTTGAAAATGTATTTGCCGTCGGAAGTAATGACTTCTAAAGCATTTTTAGTCTTTTTGAAGTTCTCGAATTTACGATTGGCGTTTTGAGCAATTGCACACGAGGAGATGAGTAGGAATAGGAGTATTTTTTTCATGTATGCTATTTCTTTGCGGCTTCACGACTTTGCGAGCCTTTTTATCATTATGTTAATCTCGCAAAGACGCAGATGCGCAAAGCTTGAGTTGTTATAAATTATTCACAATTCTAGTTATTCCGTTCCGGATTAAATTTTCATTAAAGTTAATTAATAACCCTAGTTTAAGTTTAGTTATTTTCAAATACGTCAACAATTGTTTAGGATGAACATTAGATATTTGCTCTACAGAATTAATTTCAATTATTACTTTATTCTCTACAATTAAATCTGAACGAAAGCCAATGTCTAAATTGATTTCATTCCAAATAACAGGAATTGGTTTTTGTCGTTTAACTTTTAAATTTAAGGCATTTAGTTCATAAAACAAGATTGCTTCATAAACACTTTCTAAAAGTCCAGGGCCAAGTTTTGTATGAATTCTATAGCAGATATCAACAATAACTCTTGACAATTCGTTTTCATTCATGGCTTGTATATTTATAATGGCTTGTATTTTTTATGTTTTAAGAATGCAACTTACTTTGCGACTCTGCGACTTTGCGAGCCCATTATTGCAACTCTATAATCAAAGACGATTTCGCTTCGATAGTAATTTCATTTTTTAAATCAATAGTATTTCCAGATAACACTTCTTTACCAGCGGTATAATTTTGAATACTTTCCTTAAACCTATTGGTCTTAAGCGTTTGTGTTTTGGTACTGTTGTTTAAAATAATCATCACTGATTTGTTGTCGGTATATCTGAAATAAACGTATACGTTATTATGTGGGACATAATGTTTCATTTTTCCGAAATGAACCGCGTCGTTGGTTTTTCTCCATTGCAATAGTTTAGAAGTAAAGTCGAAATATTGTTTTTGTTCGGCTGTTCTTCCTGCGTTTGTAAAGGCGTTGTTCGTATCACCATCCCAGCCTCCGGGGAAATCTAGACGAATGGCTGCATCTCCACCTTTGTCCTTGTTGCCTGCCATGCCAATTTCGGATCCGTAATACAATTGCGGAATTCCCCGTACAGTAGCAATTAAAGTCATTCCCAATTGGTACTTTTTGAAATCATTCTTATAAATTTCATTGAAACGCATAGTGTCATGATTCTCCAGAAAAGTCATAATATTGTTAGGATTCGGGTATAAAAAGTCGTTCGTAAAATTGTCGTAGACTTTGATCATTCCCTTGTCCCAAGAAGATTCGTCTTCATTAAAAACGTTTCCAAATGCGTCGTGTAAGGTAAAATCCATAACGCTTGGTAAATTGGAATTGTAACTTTGAATCGCGCCAATCTTACTGTCTTTTTGCCAATAGGCCATTTGTGCTTGGTCGTGCATCCAAACTTCGCCCACGATATTAAAATAGGGATATTCGTCCAGAATGGATTTACACCATTTGGAAATTCCCACTTTATCATTGTAGGAAAAGGTGTCCACGCGGAATCCATCTAGATCGGCGTATTCAATCCACCAAATAGCATTTTGAATCAGATAGGTGAGCAACAGCGGATTCGATTGGTTGAGATCCGGCATCGATTTTACAAACCATCCATCCATACAATGTTCGGCATCTGTCGCAGAAGCATTGATGTCGAACTGCGTGGTCATTCTATAATTAGATTGCGTAAAAGTTGGAAATTGATGCACCCAATCATATGTCGGTAAATCCTTGATCATCCAATGACGCCAACCCCAATGATTGGTGACGTAATCCATGATGTTTTTCATACCGCGTTGGTGCAATTCGCTGCTTAAACGCAAGTAATCTTCATTGCTGCCATAGCGAGGATCAATTTTATAAACATCGGATTGTCCATAGCCATGATAAGAATAGGTTTCATCGTTGTCTTCACAAAGTGGTGTCGACCAAATCGACGTGGCGCCAAGTTCTTTGATGTAATCTAGATTTTTGATTATTCCTTCAATATCGCCGCCATGCCTGCCTCCTGGAAGGGAACGGTTTCCTTTTTCAGCGACCGAATTATCGCTGTCGTTTTTCGGATTTCCGTTGGCAAAACGATCTGGCATGAGCAAATAAATAACATCAGAGGCGTCGTAACCTTTGCGAAAGGAAGAATTCTTCTTTCGCTCTTTTAAACTGTATTTTTGTGTAAAACTCTTATTGTTGTTTTTGAAAGTGAAAATAAGCTCTTGCGGTTGGCTATTCTCTGTATTGATGGTTACAAAAAGGTAGTTTGGATTTTCAGTTTTTTGAATGTTTTTGATGGTAATCCCATTCGATATTTCAACCGAATTCTGCGCGATGTTTTTCCCATAAAACATGATTTGCAGGTCAGAATTGTGCAAGCCAGCATACCAAAACGGGGGCTCCATTTTTTCGACTTGAGCAAATACAGAGATATTAAAGAAGAATAGAAACAATATATTTTTCATTTGGAACCATTAAGAGATTAAGTTTCATTAAGGTTTTTTAGTCTAGTTTCGCAAAGTATTCATTTACAATTGGTTTTAAAGACTTAGTAATATTAGTTGTGTTGAAGTTAATGAGTAAACCTTGCGGTTTTCTTAATAATTTCATGTATGTCATTAATTGAGCCTCATGAATCGGGAGTAATGATTCGACTGTTTTTAATTCTACAATAACACAATCATTGACCAATAAATCTAGTCGTAAATCAGAAACCAACTCTAAATCAAAATAATCAATTTTGACTAGTAATTGTTGCTTAATTTCATATCCATTTGACTCCAGCTCGTATTTCAAACATTTTTCATAAACACTTTCTAATAATCCTGGACCTAATTCTTTATGAACTTTTATTGCTAATCCAGTTATCTCAAAAGACAATTGTGTTACTTCCTTTTTAGTCATTATCTAAGTTATCAATGGATTAAGTTTTATTAGTTCATTCTTAATTTTCTCAATCCCTTAATGGTTGAATTCCATTTCATGCTAAAAAACTAAACGGTTACCAAATTGTTAGGTTCAACCAAAACTTCTTTTCCGTTAACATTAACGGTAATTTCTGTATCGCCTTCTAAAACAAAATTAGTTTTATTTTGTGCCACCGACACTTTTAATATTTGATTTCTAAAATTGATTTTGAAAGAGTAGCCTTGCCATTCTTTCGGGATTCGCGGAGAAAAATGAAGTGTGTTATTCTTAATTCGCATGCCGCCAAAACCTTCAACAATGCTCATCCAAGTTCCTGCCATAGATGTAATATGACAACCTTCTTCAACTTCTTTGTTATAGTCATCTAAATCGAGACGAGAGGTTCGCAAGTAGAATGTGTACGCCATATCCATTTTATCTAAAGCTGCGGCTTGTATCGAGTGAACGCAAGGTGACAATGAACTTTCATGTACGGTAAACGATTCGTAAAACTCAAAATTTCGATGCAATTCTTCTTTAGAGAAGTGATCTTCGAAGAAGTAAAAGCACTGTAATACGTCAGCTTGCTTAATATAAGGAGAACGTAAGATGCGATCCCATGACCATTTTTGATTGATTGGACGTTGACTCATATCTAAATCAGAAACACGAACTAATTCTTTGTCAAGGAAGCCATCTTGTTGCAAGAATACTTCATATTCCTCCGAATAAGGGAAGTACATATGATCGGCAACTTTTTTCCAACCTTGCAATTCAAAGTTACTAATGTGGGTTTTGGCTACAATTCTTTGATGGTCAGCCGGATATTCAGCCGCCACTTTTTGAATTTGTTCCGCTGTATATTCCAAACACCACTTTGCAATATAATTGGTGTAGAAATTATTGTTGACATTGTTTTCATATTCGTTCGGACCAGTAACTCCCAAAATCATGTACTGATTTTTATGCGTTGAGCGTGTTGCTCTTTGATGCCAAAAACGAGCGATTCCAATCAATACTTCCAATCCTTTTTCTGGGATATACGAATAGTCTCCTGTATATCTGTGAAAATTATAAATAGCAAAAGCTATGGCGCCATTTCTGTGGATTTCTTCAAAGGTAATCTCCCATTCGTTGTGACATTCTTCTCCGTTCATGGTCACCATCGGGTAGAGTGCAGCGCCGTTTTTGAAACCTAATTTTTCAGCATTTTCAATGGCTTTATCCAGTTGATTATAGCGATACGTCAATAGATTCCTGGCTACATGTTGGTCTTTTGTTGCCATATAAAAAGGAATGCAATAAGCTTCGGTATCCCAATACGTCGAGCCTCCGTACTTTTCACCTGTAAATCCTTTGGGTCCAATATTCAATCGAGAATCTTTACCTAAGTAGGTTTGATTTAATTGAAAAATATTGAAACGAATTCCTTGTTGTGCTTTTACGTCGCCGTCTATAGTAATATCAGACATCTCCCAAATTTTTGACCAGGCGTCTATTTGGTCTTGCAATAATTGATCATAACCGAGGGAAGAACCAGATTGAATTGCTTTTTCCGCTCCAATTTGTGTATTGTCGTGATTTAACGAAACCGCATAACCTCCAATTTTTTGAATAGATGAGGTGCCGTCTTTGGCTACTGCCACGGTGTATGTAAATTGAATTTTTTCTTTAGTTGCATCGACTTTTTCAGGCAATATATTCAAATTTTCACCATTCAAATGAATCGTGTTGTGCATGAAAGTCGTTGCGATAAAGTGAGTCTTGAAGGTTCTGGAAGTGACAAAAGCTTGATTTTCAGAATTTTGAATATCGATTATTCCCCAAAATTTTTCTTCCCAATTGGCGTCTTCATTGGTAACACCGGCATCCACATAGGGTTTGTAAGTGATGACCGCTCCTTTATTCAAAGGCGTTATTTCGTATTTAATTACGCCGACTTCATCAATATCTAATGATAGAAAACGACGCACGTTTACAGAAATCACGGTATCGTTTTTCAGTGTTGCTTCGAAAGAGCGATTGTACCAACCTTCTTTCATATTTAGTTCTCTGCGGAAATTAGTGACTTTTGTGCAGGTATTGAGATCGAAATTTTCACCATTGATTTCAATGTCAATTCCAATCCAATTTGGCGCGTTAAGCACTTTTGCGAAATATTCGGGGTAACCATTTTTCCACCATCCCACTTTGGTCTTGTCTGGATAATAGATTCCAGCAATATAACTTCCTTGAAAAGTTTCTCCTGTATACGATTCTTCAAAATTGGCACGTTGACCCATAGCACCGTTTCCGATGCTAAACAAACTTTCGGATGATTTTACTCTTTCAACATCAAATCCTTCTTCAATAATTGACCAATTGTCTGGTTGAATATAATTTTGATTCATTTTTTTTAAATAATAGTTTTCAATTAACTTGACATTTCAAAACACAAAGTGCTTTTCTTCTTTTCGTTTTATTTTTTTATTAGTGCTTCAACGAAGCTGGTATCCATGTAGGTAAAGTCCTTAAAAATATATTTTGCTTCATGCAGAATCGTTGCTTCACCGATACCCACACTGGTCATTTTTGCAATATTTGCAGCTTGAATTCCGGCGACCGAATCTTCAAAAACAATCGCGTTTTCATTGGAAATATTCAATAATCTTGCGGCTTGAACAAAAACTTCAGGATCTGGTTTTGCATTGGTAACGTCGTTTCCATCGACAATGGCGTCGAAATAACTGATAATGCCAGTTTTTTCTAGGATTGGACGAGCGTTTTTACTTGCCGAACCTAGTGCGATTCCTTGTTCATGTTCTTTCAAAAACTGCAAAATTGGAATTACGCCTGGCAGAATTTCGCTAAAATTCATATTCACCAAATACGAGAGATAATCTTCGTTTTTTTGAACCAGCCATCGGTTTTTTTCTTCCTGAGTCGCCTCTATTTTGCCGAGTTCTAGGATGATATCGAGAGAGCGCACTCGACTTACACCCTTTAGTTGTTCGTTGTGCTCTGGAGTAAATTCGATTCCGAGTTCACTGGCAATTTTTTGCCAAGCGAGAAAATGATATTTTGCGGTATCTACGATTACGCCATCGAGGTCGAATATGAAGGCTTTTTTATTCATTAATTTCAATTTTTAATTTGTCATTGATTGTTAATGAAATTATTCCGGCAATAATCATGGATGCGCCACCAATGAATAGTGCATATATCGGCTCGCTATTGAAAAACTGGGATACTAGAAAACCTAAAATAGAAGCAGCAACCAATTGTGGAATTACAATAAAGAAGTTAAAAACACCCATATAGTAACCCATTTTGTTTGATGGCAATGCACCAGATAACATGGCGTAAGGAATCGAGAGAATACTTGCCCAGGCAATTCCAACGCCAATCATTGGAAGCCATTCCATGGTAAATGCGGTTGGTTCTTTGATAAAATAAATAGAGATCAAACCCAATCCGCCAAAAGTTAAGGCGATAAAGTGTGTAAATTTTCTACTTGTTTTTTTTGCTAATAATGGCAATAAGAAAGCTGCAATTGCGGCAATTAGGTTGTAATTGGCAAACATTTCACCTACTTGGTTAGCGCCGGTATTGTAGGCTTCAGAGGTTGTGTCTGTTGTGCCATATATATGTTGGGTTACTGCAAGAGTAGTGTAAATCCACATTGAGAATAATGCAAACCACGAAAAGAACTGCACCCAAGCGAGTTGTTTCATGATTGTAGGCATAAATTGAAAATCGTTCATAATGGTTACGAAGCCATTTTCATGTTGATTAGATTTTTGCAGCACTCCTGATATGATCATTGCCAATCCGCCTAATCCAATTAATCCTAATGCAAGTACATATAAATCTTTTTTTAAATCAAAATGATTTATTGCAAAAGCGAAGAGAATTCCGATGGTAAAAAAGATAATGCCTTTGGTCAGATGAGATTTTCCGTTGGCTTGAAACCAGTCAGGGGAACGTTCTTCTTTTTTATAAGACACTTTTTGGTGGTTATCAAAAGCTTCTAATTCTTCGGGGGTATATTCTTTCGAAGTAATCACCGTCCAAAGGACCGAAACCAAGAAAGCGATTCCTCCAATATAAAAGGAATACTTCACGGAGTCAGGAATTACCCCGAGTGGTGCCGTGTTTTCTACACCTAAATGCGTTAACATTAGCGGCAATTTAGAAGCTACGTAAGCGCCAATTCCTATAAAGAAACTTTGCGTTGCAAAACCCATTGTTCTTTGATTTTCTGGAAGGTTGTCGCCGACAAAAGCTCTAAAAGGCTCCATGGAAACATTGATAGAAGCATCCATGATCCAAAGCATTCCTGCTGCAAACCAGAGAACTGGAGAGTTTGGCATAATGAATAAAGCTCCAGAAGCTAGTATAGCTCCCGCTAAAAAATAAGGCTTTCTTCGGCCCAATCGGGTCCATGTCCTGTCTGAAAAATAACCGATTATGGGTTGGATAATCAATCCTGTTAGAGGTGCCGCGACCCAAAGAATTGGAATGTCGTCAATATTGGCTCCTAAAGTTTGAAATATACGGCTAACATTAGAATTTTGCAGTGCAAAACCCATTTGTATTCCCAGAAATCCGAAACTCATGTTCCAGATTTGCCAGAAACTTAATCTACGCTTTTCCATTATCGTAATTTAAATTTGAATACGATAAGCGCTTTGCTTATCAAAACTTACTATGTTTTCGAAGTAAAGTACAAGTTCTGATAATCGGGGGTAAATATATAATTTTTTTCTTTTCAAAAAGAAAATATCAAAAATTATCAATTTTCGAGGGGGAAATTACTTCTCAGAGCACCTATCTATTTTAAAATTGGTGTTGATTCTCTCTGCACTAAGTGGGTTTCTATAACTTCCGTAATGTACTGTTCGTTTTCTTCGTCTTCAGATTCTAGCCTTTCGATAATCATTTGGGCTGCTTTGTTCCCCATTTTGATTCCGTTTTGACTTACAGTCGTAATACTCGGTGACGAATAATTAGAGATGATTCCGTCTGTAAATCCAATGATAGCAACATCTTCGGGCACGTTCATTTGCAGTCTTTTGGCAGTTTTTATTGCAGTAACGGCAAATAATTCATTGACTGCAAAAATCGAATCTAAGTCGTTATTAGTTAATAGTTCTTCAATTTGTGTGGAGCAATTATCAATATCTTCAATTTTTACAATCAAATCATTATCGATAGGAATGCCATTGCTAAGTAGCGCTTTGATATAACCTTCTGTTCTCAATTTTCCGACACTAACATAGTCAACGGTGGTAATAAGACCGATTTTTTTCATGCCATTATTAATCAGACTTTCTACCGCTTGATAGGCTGCTAAACTGTCGTCAATAATCACTTTGTCGCACAAAACATCGTTTGTGACTCTGTCAAACATAACCACAGGCATTCCTTGGTTGATGACTTCACTGATATGATGAAAGTCCTTTCGCTGCTGCGTTTCTTTAGAAAGTGACATGATAAATCCATCGATGCTTCCGTTGGCCAACATTTCCATATTGATTACCTCTTTATCAAAAGATTCGTCGGATAGACAAACAATGACGTTGTAGCCTCTTTCATTCGCAACATGTTCGATTCCGCTAATGACTGTGGCAAAAAAATGATGCACAATTTCAGGAATTATAATCCCAATGGTTTTTGTTTTTTTGTTTTTTAAACTTAAAGCAATTAGGTTCGGCTTGTAGTTATATAACTTGGCAAATGCCTGCACTTTCAGTCGTGTGTCTTCGCTGATTTCAGAGCTGTCTCGAAGTGATTTTGAAACCGTTGAAATTGACACATCGAGTTCTTTAGCAATTTGCTTGAGGGTAACTTTTCTTTTCATTGCGATTATAATAATTACTATTTTCCGATTAAAGATAATTTTTATTTTCAGAAATGGAAATTATATCCTTAAAATATTGAATACTAAAGAAAGTTTTCAACACGAAAACGTTTTCGGCATACAATTAACAGCCGTTCACAAGTGAAATCAAAAAATTTACCTAAATTTAACGTTCGAAGTAAGGTATAAGCTCAAAATATTAATTCTAACTTAAACAAAATGTATGAAAACAATTTACAATAAGTTGTTATTTTTAATGCTTTTACTCCCGATTGTTGCCTTTGCACAAAGCACGGTTGAAGGGACGGTTGTTGACAAAGTTTCTAAGCAGCCATTACCCGGAGTAAACGTAGTAATTCAAGGTGCTGCCAATGGGACGCAGACCGATTTTGACGGAAAGTTCAAATTAAACAAAGTTAAAAAAGGCGAAAAGATTGTTTTTTCTTACGTAGGGTATGTGAACACTACCATAACTTACGATTCGCAGAGTGATTTGTCAGTGAGCCTTTTGGAGGAATCCAGTCAGTTACAGGAAGTTGTAATTCAGGTTGGTTATGGCTCTGCAAAGAAGAAAGATGCGACAGGTTCTGTGGCTTTGATTACCGCTAAAGACTTTAACAAAGGAGCAATCGTATCAGCCGATCAATTGCTGGCAGGAAAGGCCGCTGGGGTTCGAATCACTACCAATGGTGGTCAGCCCGATGCAGACCCTAATATTAGAATTCGTGGAGGCGCTTCCTTGAATGCTTCAAACAGCCCATTAATTATTATAGATGGTGTTCCAATCGGTGATTCAAATCCAGTAGGTATTAAAAACCCATTATCATTAGTGAATCCAAATGATATTGAGTCTTTTTCTATTTTGAAAGATGCATCTGCAACTGCTATTTACGGGGTGAGAGCGTCCAACGGGGTGATTTTGATTACAACGAAGAAGGGAACGGTTGGTGCGCCACAATTTAATTATTCAGCTAATTTGTCAGTTGGGAAGTTATTCAGAAAAATGAATGTAATGGAAGCTAATGATTTTGTTAGTTTTATCCGACAATACCACCCAGACAGAACAAATGTTTTGGGAATTGATGATCCATCAAACGAGTTGACTGACGATTTAAATACGCCAGAAATAGAAGGTAGACTTCTTAGCGATACTGACTGGCAAGATGTGATCAGTAGAACATCTATTTCTACAGATCATAATTTTAGTGCTAGAGCGAACTTGTATAAAAAAATTCCATTTAGAGCTTCTATTGGGTATTCAAAAATTCAAGGAATCGTTAGAACTAGTGATTTAGAAAGACTCACGTATTCCTTGAAGATGACTCCTAAGTTTTGGAATGATAATCTGAAAATTGATGTCAATGCAAAAGGGTTATATACCGATAAAAACGAAATTGACGAAGGTGGTGTATTTGGAGATGTAGCCAAGATGGATCCTACTAAACCAGTATATGGTAGTTCCTTCAATAACAAATTTGCTGGATATTATCAAGCAACCGTTTTACGGGAAAATAGAGATGAAATGACAGGTGCGATTAATCCCCTTGCGAGATTGGAACAACGACATGAGCCAGTGCGATCTCTTCGATTTTTAGGAAATATCGAATTTGATTATAAACTTCCTTTTTTACGTGATTTAAGAGCGGTAGTCAATTTGGGTATAGATGCTTCAGAGTCTAAAAGAAGAACTGTTTTCGATGACAATGCATTAGCTACTTATAGATTTAATAAAAGCGCAACCTTTGTCGACCTAAACAACCCAGAGAAAAATTATTTATTTAGTCCTGGAGTTGATTACCAAGAGCAACAAACGTCAACAAATAAGACGATGGATGCCTATTTAGCATATTCAAAAAATCTTACAGGTTTTGTAACAAAGATTGATGCGCAAGCGGGTTATTCTTATCAAGATTTTGTTACTGATGGTACCAAGAGTGAATATCAATATAACCCAGAAACAGGAGCGAGAGAGCTGTTTGTTAAATATCCCGTAGAGAACCCTACTAACCGATATTACTCACCTTTAAATTTACAAGCTTTTTTTGCTAGAACCAATGTTGATTTGTTGGGAAGATATTTGTTTACTGCAACTGTTCGTGCAGACGGTTCCTCACTATTTCAAGAAAACAAAAGATGGGGTATTTTCCCTGCGGTAGGGTTTGCTTGGAAAATTAAAGAGGAATTATTTCTAAAGGACAAGAATTTTGTTCAAGATTTGAAATTAAGATTGGGTTGGGGTCAAACCGGACAAGCAAATATACCGGGTAAATTTTTCCCGTCTAGACAGCTGTACGAGCCTGGTGATGCTACAAGTCAATACTTGCCAAATGCAACTACTTATACCCCGATTCCTTATAATCCTGACTTGACATGGGAAACAACCACGACCTTGAATGCAGGATTAGATTTTGAAATTTTTAAAAGAAGTATCGTGACAGGAAGTTTTGATGTCTACCAAAGAAATACCACAGACTTATTAGCAGAAACTCCTGGTGCTGCTGGTGGTACAGGTGGTACACTTTTCCTAAACAATGTTGGCTCTATTAAGGGAGAAGGATTGGAATTGGATTTAAAAGTCAAAGTATTAGAGAATGACAATGTTTCTTTTAACATTGGTGGGAACATAGGATATAGCTTTTACCGTATCGATCAATTAGACACTCCAGCGCCACTTCAGGTCGGTGGATTGCCAATTCAAACAGGAGTGCCTCTACTCTTTAATGCGGTTGGTCAACAAGCTTATTCTGCATGGGTCTTCCAACAGATTTATGATAGTAATGGGAATCCAATTGTTGGTGCCTATGTCGATACGAATCAGGATGGTGAAATTGGAAATGATGACAGGGTTTATAGAAGCATTAGACCGAATTGGGTGTATGGATTCAATACTAATTTTAGCTACAAAAGTTGGGATTTTACAGCAGCTTTTCGAGGTCAACTAGGAGGCCAGGTTTATAATGCCGATAAATTACGTTACGGTTCAATACAAAGTGCCGTTAATCCGCAAGATGCAAGTTTTGTGAATAACGTTCTTAACTTTAATGACGGATCGGCAAATCCGCTTTTTGATAATTACAACCTTAACAATTCTGCGATTTCAGACTATATGTTAGAAGACGCTACCTTTTTAAGATGTGATAATATTTCATTATCGTATAATTTTCAGAAACTTGTAAAAAATGCTTCTATGCGTGTAAGTGGATCGGTTAACAATGTATTTATATTAACTGATTATTCGGGACAAGATCCTGAAACTTTTGGAGCTTTTGAGGCTAATTTTTATCCACGACCAACGACATTCACATTAGGTTTAAGTCTTGATTTTTAAAAAAAAATATTATGAAAAAAAGTAATGTAATTTATTTCGGACTTTTTATTAGTCTAGGGTTGATTTTCGGCTGTACCGATGACTTGAATACAGACCCGAAAGGACAAATAATAACAGAGGAGCAACTTTTGGATTTGCAACCAAATTTAGACGGTTTGGTATCAAAAGTCTATGGTACGTTTGCACTATCTGGTGCTTCAGGTCCAGGAAGTACAGATACTCCTGGAGATGATGCTGGAGAGTCTCCATTTTTAAGAGGAATTATCAATCTGCAGGACTTTACTGCAGATGACATGAAGAACCGTTGGGGCGATGGAGGGCTAGATCCTCTTACAACTGCAAGCGGTTGGGATGAGAACAATAAGTTTATGAAATATCTTTACAATAGGGTGTATTATACGGTTCCGCAATGTAATAAGGTAATGAACCAGTTGTCTCAGTATAATATTCCTACAAGAGAGCAAGTAAAAAGTGAACTTCGATTCTTAAGAAGTTTGGCCTACTATTATTTGATTGATTGTTTTGGTAAAGGGCCTATTTTGAGAGAGACAGATCCTGCAGATGCTGGACCTCAGCCGGAAGCTAGCAGAGTTGAATTGTACAATTTTGTTGTGTCAGAATTATTGGATATTGAGGATAAACTCCCAAGTCGCGTTGGATACGGACGGGCGAACAAACATGTTGTAAGAATGTTGTTGGCAAAAATGTATCTGACTTCGGAAGTATATACAGGAGTGCCGAGATATGAAAAGGCTTTGGAGTACTCTCAAAAAGTAATCGACGAAGGTGGTTATCAATTAGCAACTGAGTTTGTCAGTATTTTCTCAGGAGACAATGACATAAGCGATGCTAAAAATGAAATTATTTATGCTTTAGTCGCGGATCCTTTTGTAAGTCAAAGTTTTGGTAATACCACATACTTAGTGAATGGAAGTTTAAGTAATGACACCATGAACATTGGAGACTTCGGTGCGTCTGAAGGTTGGACTGGACATCGTGCTACAAAAGCGTGGTATGGTAAATATGCAAATCCAGATGGCTCATTTATCACTAGTGCGCAACAATTGGCTAATTCACCTGATGAAAGAGCACACTTGTTTTTTTCAAACTATACTGGACCTGAAGCTAAGAGACATAATTATGAGATGGTAGACTACAAAAAATGGTTAGATGGTTTCCCATCAACTAAGTTTAGAAACACCAACTTCCTTTCAACACTTTCGGCTCCAATTAAATTTTCAAACACAGATTTTCCGTTATTTAGATTAGCTGATGCATACTTAATGTACGCTGAGGCAGTTTTGCGAGGTGGTGGCGGGTCAAATAGCTTGGCACTTCAGTATGTAAATGCAGTAAGAACGAGATCGAGTGCTTCTTCAATATCTTCAAGTGATTTAACTTTAGATTTTATTTTAGATGAAAGAGCAAGAGAACTCAATTTTGAAGGACATAGAAGAAGCGATTTGATTCGTTTTGGAAAATTCACTGGAGGATCTTATTTATGGCCATGGAAAGGAAATAATAAAGATGGAGCGGCAATTCCAGCTCATTATAATTTGTTTCCAATTCCACTTTCAGCGCTGGGAGCCAATCAGTTTCTCACACAAAACGATGGGTATTAATTTTAAAAAGTTATAATAATGAAAAATATTTTAAGATCTGCCACAGTTCTTTTGTCATTAGTTTTGTTTAATTCTTGTACGAATGATAAGGAGTTTGTATCTAGTGCCAATGGTTTTGAATTGCGTAAGGACAACACTATTACTCCGCCAGATATTTTGTTGGAAGCAAATAGTACGGATACTTTTATTAAGTTGGAATGGGATCGCAGCAATAATGGGGTGCCAACATCATCAACGTACTCTATAATTGTATCTGATCATGATAATGATCCAGACTATTCAGACGCAGTTGAGTCGGTTGTTGGTCTAGATTTGTCAACGGTGGACGCAAGAAATGCAACATTAAAAGTTGGAGAATTTAATGGTTTATTGAATAAGTTACCTTCTTTCACTTGTAGTGCAATGAATATTGATATTAGAATTAAGTCCAAGTTAGGTGTAGCGTCTAATGCTTTATTTCAATATTCAAACCCTGTGACAATTTCAGTTACAGGATATCCAACACTTAGCCAAATTTTGGCACTAGTCAAAGAAGGAGATAACCCAGATAATAGTCAAAAATTAGTGTCATCTTCAGTTTCAAATCTTACCGATTATGAAGGTTACTTTTATTTGGAGCCAGGGAATTATAAAATGTACAGGCCAGATGGTTGCGGAGATTTTTCAAACCCGACAATTTATGGAATTGGTATACCTTCAACAACAGGACTTGCTAGTTTATCATCAGACCAAAGCCAAAATTTTGTAGTAACAGAGGCGTCGCATTTTTATATCAAGGCCAACATTGATACAGGTTCGGGATCTTCAACTTGTACAATTAAGAAATACCGAGCTTTTGGACCTTTTGGACCTGCCACTAGAGGAACTGGCGGAGCTAATGTCGCTTCTATGGTGCCTATGACTTACGATGTCATTAATAAAAAATGGACTATTATCATGGACTTAATAGTAGGTAAGACTTTTAGATTCAAATCAAATATGTGGGAAGGAGATGTAGTTACACCTGTAGGCGAACCACTTCCCTCTCCATCTTATGTTCCAACTAGCGGTAATGCACCAAGTTTTACTAGTATAATTTCATTTCTTGGAGATTTAAATTCAACGGGTTCAATATTGGTAACTGTTCCAGCAATTAGTGGTGGCGACATCAAAGCTCCTGGCACTGAAAATGGAGCAATTAAAAAATTTAAAATTGAAATGAATGTTTCTAATCCAAGAAGCTATTCTTATAAATTGGAAGAAGTTCCAAACTAATTAAACATGTATCTCATATTAAGGGCTGTAGTTCGCAGCCCTTTTTTTAAAAATTAGCTATGAAAAAGAAAATTTTATTATGTTTTATCGTTGGGCTTATGTCAACTGGACTTTTTGCTCAGGTGACAATTTCCCCTTCGACTTTCAACGTCACCGATCCAGTGACAATCACCGTAACTTTTCCAATTACTACTTGTAATGCGATGGGAAACACGCCTGCAAAAGTGTATATGCACGCAGGAATTGGAGATACAGTCAATGCTTTTGGATATTCTGTAATTGGAAACTGGGGCCAAGATGATACAATCGGACAAATGGCAAATGTTGGAGCGGGAGTTTATAGTATAACCATTACTCCAAGTACCTATTTTGGCATTAATGCCACACAGCAAGCAAATGCCACGAAAATGGGTATGGTTTTTAGAAATGCAACAGGAACGCAAACTTTGAAGAAAGCACCGTCTTGTACTGATTACATTTTTGATGTTGGTTTTTTTCAAACTACTTTAACCACCCCAACAGAGAATAGTAGTGTGATTATTAATTCAGGAGATAGCAGAACTGTTCAAGCTTCCAATACAAATGGAAATGCAAACTACAATTTAAAAGCCAATGGGGTAAGTATAAATACGGCGACTGATGTTCCTTCTTACTCCTTTACGGACACCAATATTACGGAGAACAGAAATTATGAACTTGAGATTTCTCAAGGCGCTTCAACACAAATCAAAAAGTTTAGTGTCATAGTCAATCCAGGGATAATAGCTCAAGCATTGCCTTCAGGCACTTTGGTTGATGGCGTGAACTATAATCCTGTTGATCCTACTAAAGCTACTTTAGTGCTCAATGCACCGTTCAAGGATTTTATATATGTGGCAGGAAGTTTCAACAATTATAAACCAAGTGGCGCTTATGCAATGAAAAAAGACCCAACCTCCGGGAAATTTTGGCTAGAGTTAACAGGTTTAGTTCCTAATCAGTCGTATAATTATCAATATTGGGTTTGCGATGTAACGGGTAGACCAACCAATTCTCCTGCAATTGTAAAGACGGCGGACCCATTTTCTACATTGGTATTGTCTCCTTTTGACGATCCTGAGATTGCGTCATTAGGAGTTTACCCTAATTTGCCAGCATACCCAACGGGACAACAACGAGAAGTTTCTGTATTACAAACAGGTCCAAATGCATATTACAATTACAATTGGAGCGCCGCGACTACAAATTTTGTAAAACCAAAGAAAAAAGACTTAGTTATTTATGAGGTATTGGTTCGAGATTTTGACGCCAATAGAACGTACCAGGACATGATTGATAAATTTGATTATTTCAAAAATTTAAAGGTAAATGCAATCCAATTGATGCCTGTAATGGAGTTTGAAGGAAATTTGAGTTGGGGTTATAACACGGTTTATCATTTGGCACTTGACAAGCGCTATGGACCACCTGCAAAATTAAAGGAGTTTATAGATTTATGTCATCAAAATGGAATGGCAGTAATTCTCGATATCGCATTGAATCACGTTTTTGGGCGTTCACCACTGGAAAGAATGTGGATGACAGATACCGATAATGATGGATGGGGGAATGGAATTACGGCCGAAAATCCGTATTGTAATCAAGTTGCACAACATTCTTATAATGTTGGTTCAGATTTGAATCATTACCGTGAACCAGATAATTTAACAAATACGTACTCATTAAGAACAATCGAACATTGGATTAAGGAGTATAAAATTGATGGGTATCGATGGGATTTAACTAAAGGTTTTACCAATCAATGTCCACCTAGCGTGTCTGGTGGTCAAGAGGCGTGCACTAATGGTTATCGATCGGATAGAGTCGCTAAATTGAAGTACTATGCCGATAAACAATGGGAAATAGATCCAAATTTCTTAGTTATTTTTGAGCATTTGGGTACGGGAGGCTCATATAACGAAGAAGTGGAATGGGCAAATTATCTGAAGTCAGGTGATTCAAAAGGAATTATGCAATGGCGCAAGATGACAGATCCATATTCTAATTTATTAAAAGGCAATGGTACTAGTTTATCAGGAGTTACAGACCCTTCGGAAAGATTTATCGGATATGCTGAAAGTCATGATGAAGAAAGAGTTTTCTATAAAGCCCTAACAGAAGCTGGTCAAACTCAAAATGATTTAGCAAAAGTTCATTTAAGAGCTTCAGCCATGGGAGCCGTTCATTTACTTGTTCCTGGCCCGAAAATGTTATGGCACTTTGGACCTCTTGGCTGGGAAAAATCTTTGTGGACATGCGAAAATGGGACAGTTTCCTTTTCTAGCCCAGATTGTAAACTAGATACAAAACCGCAACCGCAATGGTCGGAAAATTGGTTGGCAAATACCAATCGAAATACAATCTATAACAATTGGTCTACTATGATCAACTTGAGAAAAACAGAGGACGTTTTTGAAAATGGTTCTTTTGCATGGAACTTTGGATCAGTAGGACGTCCACGATTAGACGTTTGGACAAGCACTTCACAAACCACTGCTTTGAGTTATGTGTTTGTATTGACAAACTTCAGTAACAATACTTATAATGTCGCCGGAGGTTTTCCCTTCACAGGCACATGGGCAAATTTGATGGATAATTCGACTTTCTCTGTCATGGATACCAATATGAATATCAGTATTGAGCCAGGAGGATTTAGAGTTTTTGGTAACAAACCATCATCCTTAAGTATTGACGAAGTTGATACCACTGACATTACTAATATCTATCCAAATCCTTCAACAGATTATTTCTTTATCAGTAATACGGTTTCAAAAGTAGAAATATTCTCTATTTCTGGGCAATTGGTAAAAAGCTTTGCTAATCAACCAACTGGATACCAATACAATATTTCAGATTTAAATAGTGGGATGTATTTGGTTAAGATAGTAGACGAAAATAATCGAGTGAAAACAACAAAATTGTTAAAACAATAGAATTTAAGTTAGTTTAGTTTTTTTAAGGAACCTTCCATTTGGGAGGTTTCTTTTTTTATGAATAAGACATTAATTGTCATTTTGTTAGTCGAAGTAAAGTAAAATTCTAAATTTGCAATATGGAAGAAAAGAAGCAAAATAAGTTTTTCAAGGCACTAAAATTAGCAATCGCAACCATTTTTGTATTGTTATTATTAATGTTTTTGTTTCCAATTGTGTTTCCAGGGAAAATCGCGCAAGAGGTTAAGTTATTTGCCAATGAAAAATTAGAAGGCGAATTAAATTTCTCAGAAGCGAATCTATCATTCTTCAATCATTTTCCTTCATTAACCTTGACTTTAAAGAACTTTAAATTGAATGGTTCTGCGCCATTTAAGAATGAAACGCTGATTTCTGCAAATGAGATCGCGTTCGGGATTAATGTTAAAACACTAATTTTTGACAACCAAGTTAAAATTGATAAAATTTTCCTTTCTAACGCGTTGATGAATGTCAAAGTCAACGAAAAGGGTGAGGCAAATTACAACGTCTACATTTCTAAAGAATCGAAACCATCAAAGGACGACTCGAGTACTTCGCTAAAACTAGAAAAAATAGACATACGAGATAGTCATTTGGTGTACGATGACAAATCGACAAAAATCCTTATTGATGCGAAAGGATTCAACTATGTCGGAAATGGTTCTTTAGACCAAGCGGTTTTTGATATTTATACGGAAGCGGAGATAGATTCGTTGAATCTAACCTATGATAAAGAGACCTATCTCAAAAATAAGAAAATAAAAGCCGATTTGATAACTAGAATTAATACAAATTCTTTTGCATTCGTTTTTAAACAGAATAATTTAAAGATCAATAAACTTCCAATTCAGTTTACAGGGGAATTTAATTTCCTAAAGAACGGCTACGACATGAATTTTAAGATCGATTCTAAAGGAAGTAAACTGAATGATTTTTTTACTGCTTTGCCGCCGCAATATGTTGAATGGTTGGAAAAAACAAAAGTAAAAGGCAGTACTGATTTAGGACTTTCACTAAAAGGACAATATATTGCTTCGGAAAGCAAAAGCCCAGATTTATCCTTTAATATGAAGATTCGGGAAGGCAAAATTGAATACAAAAACGCTCCGTTCCCCGTTTCAAATATATTTTTGAATTTTGATACAAAAGTGCCAGGCTTAAATCCTAAAAATGTAGAAGTGACGTTGGATTCTTTATTTTTCAATGTCGGCACAGATTATTTAAAAGCAATTGTAAAATCGAAAGGTGTCGAGAAACCGTCGATTCAAGCCAATATTCAAGCTTCATTAGATTTGAAAAAATTAGATCAAGCAATGGGGTTGGAGAATATGAGTTTACGAGGATTGTTAAAGGCAAATGTGATCTCGAACGGAATCTACGACAAGTCCAAGTCTGTTTTTCCAAAGACAAAAGGATCTATCAATTTGAAAGGCGTTACCGTTCAAACAATTTATTATCCCAAGCCAATTCAGAATATAAATCTAAAAGCAACACTATCTAATGGTAGTGGAACTTTTAAGGAAACACGATTCGTAATTAATCCAGCATCATTCGTTTTTGAAGGAAATCCATTCTACCTCAAAGCAAGTTTTTCTGATTTTGATGATGTTTTGTATGATATCAAGGCAAAAGGAACTATTGATATTGCTAAAATCTACAAGGTGTTTTCTAAAAAAGGAATTGACGTAAAGGGATTTATCAAAGCCAATGTTGCCTTCAATGGAAAACAAAGTGATGCAACAAATGGTAATTATAGCAAACTCAACAATAGTGGTACATTACAGTTAAAAAATATCAAAACAACGTCTGAATATCTTCCAAAGCCTTTCGTAATCAATGAAGGATTGTTTACTTTTCAGCAAGATAAAATGAATTTTTCCAATTTTGTTGCGTCTTATGGACAGTCCGATTTTAAAATGAATGGGTATTTGCAAAATGTAATCAATTTTGTTTTGTCTGATAGAGAAGTCTTACAGGGCAAATTTTCATTGACTTCAAATTTCATAAATGTTGACGAGTTTATGTCTGGAGCAACGGCATCAACAGAAGAAAATCCTTCAAAAGAAAATCCTTCAAAAACTGAAACGGGTGTGGTAGTGATTCCGCCTAATTTTGATTTGCAATTTATTGCCAATGCTACAAAAGTAAATTTTGAAGAATTAATATTAGACAATGCCAAAGCAGATTTGACAATTTCGGGCGGGAAAATG
>CALPOS020000010.1 GCA_943325255.2 Sphingobacterium thalpophilum | reverse complement strand
CAAGACCGAACTACTATAAATGCCTCTAGCTCTGAAATTAGTGATAATTTAGATTTAAGAGCCATAGCTTCCATCTTCGGTGATGCAAAAGATTTAGAAGATTTTGAAAGACAACTGAACGACCCGAAAATTCAAATTTCTAATCTAGATTTAAATGATGACAATCAAGTAGATTATTTAAGAGTTATTGAATCTATAGATGAAAATGCCCATCTAATCGTTGTTCAAGCCGTTCTTGGCAGAGATATTTATCAAGATGTTGCCACCATTGAAGTTGAAAAAGTTCGCAATAATCAGATACAAGTGCAGGTAGTTGGCGATGTTTATATGTACGGTCACAATTATATTTACGAACCGGTTTATGTTGCCACTCCAATAATCTACTCTTCTTTTTGGATCCCAACTTACAGACCTTATTGCTCGATCTGGTATTGGAATTATTATCCAACCTTTTATTACGCATGGACGCCTTGTCCTGTATTTAGATACCGAAATAATATCGGTTTACACATCAATTTCAACCATCATTATAATTACGTAAATTATAGAAGTTGTCACAGAGCAGTAGCTTTGTATGAAGGCAGAAGATCCAATTATTGTGAGAGAACAGCTCCAAATCGTGGATTTGCCTATCGAAACAATAACGTAAAAAACCGCTACGAGCTCGACCGAACAAGAACGGTAAAGAATCTTTCAACTCGAAATGATTTAGCCTACACTGGTCGAAATGAAAATCGAAAAAACGAATATTCGAGTAGAGAAATTAAAACATCACGAAATAGTTCTTATGATATCAAAGCTACTCCAACTCGAAATTCAACTTCAACAAGGAATAATGAGCGAGGAAGAAGCAATTCTTTTACTTCATCAAGGAATTCGATAAGTAAAACTGCGCCACGTCAATTTAATGAAAACGGCAGGCAAGTTGCTTTAAGTGGAACGAGGACTTCAATTCATAGCAATATTCCAAATACCTCGAATGAAGTTGTCAGACAATATCCTTCAAATGGAAGTAGAAATATGCAATCGAATTCAGAATACAAACCAAATAGAATTCCAGAGACTCGAAATGGAAATTCTTATCAAAATTCGCCCTCAAAAAACAATAGTCGCATGGAAAACACTCGCAGTAATTTCTCTCAAAGCAGAAAAGAATCCAATTCAAGAAGTGAAAATACCGGAAGACAAAATAGTGCTTATACTTCACGACGAGGTTAATTAATAAAAGACACTTAGTAATAAATTTAAGGCAATGAAAATATTCGTTGCCTTTTTTATTTCCCGCAGTAAAAAATAATATATTTGCTCTCTTTTTCAATAGCATTTCATGAGTTCAAATAGTCACTCGCATCAACTTCATAGCAAGCTTTCTGCTGCAGGTTTATTAATTACGTTAGGTATTATTTACGGTGATATTGGAACTTCGCCATTATACGTAATGAAAGCCATCATCGACAACAGTATCATATCGAAAGATTTAGTTCTTGGAGGATTATCTTGTATCTTTTGGACACTTACATTACAAACAACGCTGAAATATGTAATTTTAACATTGAGTGCTGATAATCACGGTGAAGGTGGAATTTTCGCCTTGTACGCTCTTGTAAAAAAAACAAAAATTCAATGGTTAATTGTTCCTGCCATAATAGGAGGAAGTGCATTATTAGCCGATGGAATTATCACACCGCCCATTTCTGTTTCTTCTGCCGTTGAAGGACTGCGGATTTTTAAACCAGATATTCCAACGATACCAATTGTAATAACCATCTTGTTTATCTTATTTACTATTCAACAATTTGGAACGAAACTCGTCGGCAAATTTTTTGCGCCCATGATGTTGATTTGGTTCTCGATGTTGGGCATACTCGGAATGGTCCAAATGTGTACTAATCTAGAAGTATTCAATGCGATAAACCCTTATTATGCTTATCATTTACTAACGTCTGACGTTAGTAGTCAAGGTTTTTTTATTCTTGGAGCGGTCTTCCTTTGTACTACTGGAGCAGAAGCATTGTACTCTGATATGGGTCATTGCGGCAGAAGAAACATACGAATTAGCTGGATATTTGTAAAATTAACTTTAGTAATTAACTATTTCGGGCAAGGAGCGTACTTATTACTTCATGAAGGCAAAACTTTAGCAGAATTAGGTAGTTCCAATCCAAATCCGTTTTACCTTATGATGCCTGTCTGGTTTCAGCCAATTGGAATTGTGATTGCAACTTTAGCAGCCGTGATTGCGTCGCAAGCATTGATTAGTGGATCGTTTACCCTAATTAACGAAGCCATGCGCTTAAATTTTTGGCCTAAAGTGAAAATTAAGTTCCCAACAGATGTGAAAGGACAATTGTACATTCCTTCTATCAACTGGTTGCTATTTCTAGGTTGTGTCGGTATCGTATTATATTTTAAGGAATCAAGTAACATGGAGCATGCCTACGGTCTAGCTATCGTTTTATGCATGATTATGACGACTATTTTGCTCAATTTTTACTTAATTATGAAAAGGGTAAAGTGGTACTTTATTGCACCAATAATTCTCGTTTACTTGACGATAGAATTTAGCTTTCTAGCTGCTAATATTGTAAAATTCTTCGATGGTGGTTTTGTAACTTTGTTTATTGCTGTTGTTCTAATTGGCATTATGTCAACTTGGTTTTTGGCCAAACGAATTAGTAAAAATTACACGAAAATTGTAAAAATTAACGACTACAAAAAAGTACTAGCTGAGTTAAGTGTGGACCTTTCTATTCCAAAATATGCAACGCACTTGGTGTATATGACCAACTCTACAAGAGCAGATGAAATTGAGGAAAAAGTAATGTACTCGATTCTTCAGAAAAGACCGAAAAGAGCGGATATTTATTGGTTTATCCATGTAAATGTGATGAGTGAACCATACCGAAAATCGTACAAAGTAATTGAAATCGTTCCCGACGACATTTACCGTATCGATTTCTATCTTGGATTCCGTGAACCTACCAAAATTAATTTGATGTTTAAAGAAGTAATCAAAGACATGGTAAGCAATGGAGAAGTTGATATAACCAGCCGTTACGAATCATTAAACAAAAATAACATTCTCGGTGATTTCAAATTTGTGCTTTCAGAAAAATTCTTATCAAACGATAGCGATGTGAACTTCTTTGAAAAAATAGTTATGAATGCTTATTTCATTATGAAGAAATTCAGTTTGTCGGAGGAAAAAGGATTCGGATTGGATAGCAGCTCTGTAAAAGTGGAACAATTTCCTCTGGTTTTGCATGCGCCTGAAAAGATTCATCTCGATCGAATCAAGTAAATTCTAGTTCTTGATTATTTTCCCTTTCGCGCTGACACCATCATTGCATATAATTTCATACCAATACATTCCTGCAGATAACGTTGTCGTATCTAAATAATCTTGATTTTCAGCGACTTTAGAAGATAATAACATCCGAGCTGCACTATCATACAAATTAATCGTAAACTGTTCTTTATCGACATTACTTATATGCAAGCTTGATGAAAAAGGATTGGGAAATAGTGCTATTTTATTTTTTTTTTGGACAGCTGAAGTTTCTAGTGGCTCACATTGTGCACAATTTTTCTGAAAAGTAACGCGGGAATCTGAGTTGATCAAAGAATTAAAATTTAAACCAGCAACACAATCAACTTTCAACTGCGCTTCCAACCATAAACTAAGATACGCTTCAAGTACAATATGTTGCTCATCTCTTGTAATAGTTGGCTGCGGTGTGCAAGTTGCTTCACCAAAATTGCATAGAAAATTACTATTCGCCATTTGACAATGACTGCCACCGCTTATCGATACATACGTTTTGCAAGCGCTAACTAAAGCATCATACATTGAAACTTGATTTGAAACTGGAGGTGTCACACAATCGTTTGATCCAGCTATTACTAATGCTGGAATGATAATATTATTTGCGGCATCAATCGCCGACGGATTTGTTTCTGCGGCAGCCAAAGTAACTATTGTCTTAATATTCGGATTATATTGCGGTGCCAAGAAAGCAGCGCCACCGCCCATGCTGTGCCCCATTACCGCATTCATCATACTCACTCTATTGAAAAACTGGCTACTTGGAAGCATCCCTAAATTGAAAATCTGAGAAGATACAAAGGCCAAATCCTTTCCAAATTCCGCATGTGATGGGGACAATCCACCTTCCGTTTTTGGGAAAGCCATAATATAACCTTTCGGAACAAGTGATTCCCATAGGTTCTGATATGCATCCCAAGTCATGACGAATCCATGTCCAAAAGTTAAAACAGGAAAAGACTGAGCAGTAGTCGCTGTCAAAGGAACGTCATCTCCATTGATATCTGCGGGATAATATATTTCCGTCGCTATACTCCTATTTCCTCGCGAAGCATCAATAAAGTTAATGGTAGTATGTCCTATGGCAAACGGTTGACTCCAAGCAGGCATCGTTGAAAAAATCAAAAACAGCACTGTGGACAAAAAATGGTTTTGTGTTTCTGTAGTCATTACTTAGTATTTTTATCGTAAATGTATGAAATCTTCATTTGCAATATTGATGAACATCTGACAAATCTAATTTTCATTCATCATTTAGTACTACCTTTGCGCCACAATTAGAAAAAATGAGATTACACAGAAATTTAGTTTACACGACCATCGACTCCTTAAACTCCATCTTCAATGAAGGAGAATATGCCGACAAAATGGTAGCAAGAGCATTAAAAAAAGACAAACGCTGGGGAAGTTCTGATCGAAAATTTGTGGCAGAAACCATCTATGAGATCGTTCGTTGGAAAAGACTTTACGCAGAAATAGCAGAAGTTAAAGAACCCTATAATAGAGAGAATCTGTGGAGAATGTTTTCCGTTTGGGCAGTTTTGCGAGGTTATCCAATTCCCGACTGGAAACAATTGGAAGGAACACCAGAGCGAAAAATTAAAGGCCGTTTCGATGAATTGTCAAAAATCAGAACTTTCAAAGAATCTATTCCAGATTGGATGGATGAACTTGGTGTAAAGGAATTAGGAGAAAAAATTTGGGCGAAAGAAATTGCCGCTCAAAATCAACCGGCAAAAGTAATTCTGAGAGTCAACACACTTAAAACCACCAAAGATAAATTAAGAGCGATCTTAATGGATCTGAATATTGAAACCGAATACTTAAAAGACCAACCAGATGCATTAGTTCTCAAAGAAAGAGCCAATGTGTTTTTGACCGATGCTTTCAAAGAGGGTTTTTTTGAAGTGCAAGACGCCAATTCACAATTAGTCGCGCATTTCCTTGAGGTAAAACCAGGAATGCGTGTCGTAGATGCGTGTGCTGGCGCTGGAGGAAAAACCTTGCATATTGCTTCCATTATGGAAAATAAAGGACAATTGATCGCCATGGATTTGTACGAAAGTAAACTCAAGCAACTCAAACTAAGAGCTAAAAGAAATAGCGCTTTCAACATAGAATATCGCATTATCGACTCGACAAAAGTCATTAAAAAACTGCACGAAAAAGCCGATCGAGTATTGATCGACGCACCTTGCAGCGGATTAGGAGTTTTGAAAAGAAATCCAGATGCAAAGTGGAAACTACAACCAGAGTTCATTGAAAATATCAAAAAAGTACAAACTGAAGTTTTAGAAAATTATTCTAAAATGGTAAAACCAGGAGGGAAATTGGTTTATGCGACTTGTTCCGTTTTACCATCTGAAAATCAGGAACAAATTAAGCACTTCTTAAGTGGTGAGACAGGTAAAAACTTTACCTTTGTTAAGGATTCGAAAATTCTAGCATCGGAGTCTGGGTTTGACGGTTTTTATATGGCTTTGCTAGAACGAAAAACAAATTAATACATCCTACATGAAAAAAAGTCTTACCTTATTATTTATATTCCTTTTTACCTTTGGTTTCGCTCAAATTCCAGCGGGATATTATAACTCGGCAACTGGAAACGGTTTTGCATTAAAAACACAATTGTACAATATTATAAAAGTAGGTACTGATCGCGGATATGCAGGATTATACACCACTTACCTTACTTCTGACAAAGATTTCTTTTATGAAAATAACGGAACTATGTTAGATATGTATACAGAAAACCCAACTGGATCTGAATGTGAATTCACCTACGGAAATGGGCAAGATGACGGAACACTTGGCAATAATGAATGTGAAAGATATAACCGAGAACACCTCATCCCACAATCGGTTTTTAATGCAGAGACGCCTATGTATTCTGACGCTCATTTTGTTGTTCCAGCGGATAAACATGTCAATGGAATCAGAGGTGATTTACCATTCGGGAAAGTGAATAATGACAATTGGATCGGGACAAACGGAACGAAACGAGGTTCTAATCTTAATTCAGGATATTCGGCAGGATATAGTGGAACTGTTTTCGAGCCCATCGACGAATTCAAAGGTGACATTGCCCGTTGTCTCTTCTATTTTGCAACCAGATATGAAAATGTTGTAGACGGTTACTCCTACGAAATGTTAGATGGCACGAGTACAAATGTATTTGCACAGCCCTTCTTAAATATCCTATTGACTTGGAATGCCCTTGATCCGGTTAGTCCAAGAGAATTTGCCAGAAACAATGCCATCGGAACCACTGCAAGACAAAAGAACAGAAATCCATTTATTGACAACAATTCATACGTAACAAGTATTTGGGGGGCGCCACTTGGTGTTTCTTCTTTTGAGATTCTTGACTCCGCCCAAATTTTTCCCAATCCAACATCTACGAATACTGTGACAATTTCATCTTCAATAGATCTTGAAAATATTCAAATCATAAGCATAAATGGACAAATAATTCGAGAAATTAAAAGGCCCGAAATGCAGGGAAACAACTTTGTATTAGAGCAATTGAATTCTGGTTTTTACTTCATAAAATTGTCTTCCGGTGATGCTTCAGCGATAAAAAAATTGATTGTGAAATAAATTGGATGCAAACCTAAATTAAAATGTCTCTGCTATCATGAGGCATTTTTTTTGTCGTAAAACAAAAGTTAATTTCTACAGCAATACAAAAAAACAATTTAGATTTACACCCTAAAATGAATTCATGAAGAAAATTTACACCACAATAATTATATTCTTGTACAGTTTTGGGTTTGCTCAACAAGAAAGTCCTGCATCGCCGTATTATGATGGATTTAACTTTAGTCAGACTGGCGCCGCGTTACGACAAAGCTTGAGCGACAAAATAATAACCACGCATACCGTACTATTAACATATCAAGATGCTGAGGACGCAATTAAAATAGTTGATCGTGATCCAACAGACTTAAGCAATCAGACTGTACTACTGGTGTATGGCTTTAGTGACAATATATGTCCAGACAATTCCAGTGATTATCCTGACCATCGCCGACGAAATAGATTCGATGACGGAACAGATTTTTGTCAATGGAACAGAGAACATACTTACCCAAGATCTCGCGGAATTCCTGATTTAGGATCAGACGGACCAGGAGCTGATGTGCATCATCTTAGAGCATCTGATGTAACTAGAAATGCCGATCGTGGCAGTTTAAAATTTGGACCTGGTTCAGGAAATTCAGGAAACTTCAACGGCGCTTGGTATCCCGGAGATGAATGGAAAGGCGACATCGCTCGAATGATGATGTATATGTACTTGCATTATGGAAATCAATGTCTGCCTAGAAATGTAGGTGTTGGAAATTTAGTGAGCACCGACAACAATATGGTCGACTTATTCTTGCAATGGAATGCCGAAGATCCCGTATCTGAATTTGAGGATAAAAGAAACACCTACTTGGGCAACACCGATAATTTTTTCGCACAAGGAAATCGCAATCCTTTTATTGACAATCCGTATTTAGCGACGTTAATTTGGGGTGGAACTCCTGCCGAAAACAGATGGCCCGCTCTATCTACAACTACTAGCGTTGATTTGTTTAGTTCAGTTACTGTTTATCCAAACCCGACACAGAATAATCAAGTCAATATAACATCAGATATTCCATTCGATTCCATTCAACTTCTTAATACAAATGGACAATTGGTTCAAGAATATAGAGAACCAGTATCTGTAAATCATTCCTATACATTAGAAAATTTACCACAAGGTTTTTACTTCATAAAACTAAGTACTAATTCACAAACGACCACAAGAAAAGTAATTGTGAATTAGTCTTCGGAAAACTTCTTAAAAGCAATTAGCCACGAACACACCATAATTAATTTGTGTATTCGTGGCTAAATTATTTTAAAACTATGATTTAATCATTCATCGAAATCAAAAACTCATCGTTGTTTCTTGTTTTCTTGAAACGATCATTTATAAAATCCATCGCCTCAACAGGATTCATATCTGCTAAATATTTTCGCATAATCCACATGCGTTGCAATGTTTTTTCATCTAATAATAAGTCATCTCGACGCGTACTTGACGAGGTCAAATCAATAGCTGGAAAAATACGTTTGTTGGCAATCTTACGATCCAATTGCAGTTCCATGTTTCCAGTTCCTTTGAATTCCTCAAAAATCACCTCATCCATTTTCGAACCTGTTTCGGTCAATGCCGTAGCAATGATACTCAACGAACCTCCATTTTCAACATTACGAGCCGCTCCGAAGAATCGTTTCGGTTTTTGCAATGCATTCGCATCTACTCCACCGCTCAATACTTTACCTGATGCGGGTTGCACTGTGTTGTATGCTCGCGCTAAACGTGTAATCGAGTCTAACAATATCACGACATCGTGACCGCATTCTACCAAACGTTTCGCTTTCTCTAAAACAATATTGGCAATCTTTACATGCTCTTGTGGTTCTCTATCAAAGGTTGACGCAATGACTTCTCCACGAACAGACCGCTGCATATCGGTAACTTCCTCTGGACGTTCATCAATCAGCAAAACCAATAAATACACTTCGGGATGATTTGCCGCAATCGCATTGGCAATGTCTTTCAGCAACATCGTCTTACCTGTTTTGGGTTGCGCCACAATCATTCCACGTTGGCCTTTACCAATTGGCGAAAATAAATCAATAATACGGGTTGAAATCGAGCTGCCTTTCTCGGCTATTTTGAATTTCTCGGTTGGAAAAACTGGTGTCAAATGTTCAAAAGAAACACGGTCTCTCACTACTTGCGGATCATGACCATTAATTTTGAGAACGCGCACTAAAGGAAAAAACTTCTCTCCTTCTTTTGGTGGACGCACGACTCCTTTTACGGTATCGCCCGTTTTTAAACCAAACAAACGAATTTGCGAAGTAGACAAATAAATATCATCAGGTGAAGCCAAATAATTATAATCTGAGGAACGCAAGAAACCATATCCGTCCGGCATCATTTCCAAAACGCCTTCGCTCTCTATAATCCCATCAAACTCAAAATCAGCATCTCTGAAGTTGTTGTTCTTTTTATTTTTGAAATTCGGATTTTGATTTCCGTTTTGGTTTCCGTTGCCGTTTTGATTCTGATTCTGGTTTGGGTTCTGCTTGTGCTGTTGATTGGGATTAATCTTTTTTTCCTGCACTGAATCTTGGCTTACTTCCACAGTTTTTTCTGTCGATTCGTTTTCTTCAGAACCAATTGGTTCTAATATTGTAGACTTCTCTATTTTATTGGCGACTTTCTTTTCGTAATCCGCTTTCTTAAACTTGACCACTTTAGGTCCTTTTTGGGCGGGATTTACCTCAGTCGATTGAGACATTTCGTTCGGTGCTGGCTCCGCAACTGCTGCTGGCTCTTCATCGGAAAAAAGAGTAGCTGACTTCGTAATGGCAGGTTTTTTATCAGCAGTAATTCTCACTCTCTTTGATTTCTCCTCCGAATTATTCTCTTTAGCAAGCTTGTGGTTATCATTTACTTCACTAGCCTTTTGATTTTCAATAATCATGGCAATCAAAGCTTCTTTCTTGACTCCGGCAAACTTGATTGTTTTTGCCAATTTAGCAATATCTTGAAGCTCAGTCAGCTTCATTTCTTTTAATACAGAAATATCAAACATGAATGTTATTTGAATTTAGATTGATTTGGATTTTTCTAAAAAATTGTAGTGAAAAAATTTGTGGTGAACAGGTCGTAAAATGAAGTACTTACGAATTAGTTATGCAATAATACGAATAAAAAATTATCATACAATAGCATTTGTAAAAAAGAAAATATATTTTTGTGACACAATAAAACAAAAAATGATTCAAAGAATACAGACGGTTTACTTGGCATTAGCCTTTATTGTAACTGGAATTTTACCTTTCGTTTTTTCATTATGGAAGTTAAGCGACGGAAAAACTGAAATGTTTATGACCTATCAGTTATACTCCATCATTTTTGGATTAAGCACTTCATTATCGCTGTTGAGCATCTTGTTTTATAAAAAAAGACAACATCAATTTGTCTTAGGCAGATTGAATATCATATTAAATTTAATTTTATTAGGCTTATTTGTATATCGTTCGCTAAATCTATCTGGAGAAGCAGTTGCTGTTTCTGAGAAGGGTATTGGGATGTTTCTACCAATTATTGCTATCGTTTTTTTAGTGTTGGCTAACAAAGCCATCCAAAAGGATGAAGATCTCGTAAAATCTGTTGACCGATTGAGATAAACCTATGAACTTAGTTTATTTAGTGCGAAGAAAAACCTGGACAAATGTCTGGGTTTTTTTTGCTTTTAGAGTTACTGAGATTCTGAGTACCTGAGTTGCTGAGTCAATCTAAAATAAAAATAACGCACTATTTCATCATTGGAATACAAACTTCTCGTTACTACAAAACAAACTCAGTATCTCAGTTACTCAGCAACTCAGCTACTTCTTCCCAAGCTCCACAATCTCCAAATCCCTAATCGCTTCCCCATCAATCACAAATCGCAACATGGTTCGGACTTGATGAAATCCACTTTTTCCTGCGGCTCCCGGATTCATGTGCAACAGCTGCAATTTCTTATCATAAATCACTTTCAAAATATGCGAATGCCCACAAATAAAAAGTTTAGGCGGATTCTTGGTAATTTCCGCTCTAATGTCCTGATTGTACTTATCTGGATAACCACCTATGTGGGTGATCCAAACGTCGACACCTTCACAAAAAAAACGATTGTGCAACGAAAACTCCATGCGCGCTTTGTCATCGTCAATATTGCCATAGACAGCACGTAACGGCTTGTGTTTTTTTAAAGTATCCGTCACCGCTATATTTCCAATATCGCCCGCATGCCAAACTTCATCGGCTTGATTGACATATTTCAAAATCACCTCATCCAGGTGACTGTGGGTGTCGGAAAGTAAAAGGATTTTTTTCATTTAAGCTGAATTTATTTCAGTTTCTTCAGGATTTAGTTTGAATCTATTTCGGAGCTATTCCCGCTATCATTCCAATCTTTTTTGTTTTTTGTCAGCCCGAGCGCAGTCGAGGGGCTATTCGAAAAAACAAAAAAGGATTTTCCCTTCCATCGGGGCTAGGCTTTGCTGTAAAAATAAACATTCTCTTTCCAAATCAAAAATTTGTATTTACAAGTCAATCTAGCATTACCCAAATTAACATTTACTTACCATTCCCAATTTCAAAATCAATTCTATTAATAAGTATATTTGCACACGCATACCAACTACCCATAACCGAAAACCGACAACTCACAACCGACAACTTTCTTTATGCGTTACTTCATCAGATTTTCATACAACGGCACAAATTATCACGGTTGGCAAGTACAGCCCAATGCGGTAACCGTTCAAGAAACGTTGACTAAAGCGATGACGACTGTTCTGAATTGCCCTATTGAGTTGATGGGCGCCGGAAGAACAGACACGGGTGTTCACGCGAAAATAATGTACGCTCATTTTGACACAGAAATTGCAATCGATTCGGGAAATTTGGTGCACAAACTCAATTCGTTTCTTCTCAAAGATATTGCAGTTCATGAAATCATTGCTGTACATGACACCGCACATGCGCGATTTGACGCAACAAAACGAACCTATGAATACCACATTCATACTTTCAAAAATCCGTTTTTGGCAGATTTGAGTTGGTATTCTACATCACAACTTGATGTAGACGCCATGAATGAAGCCGCAAAATTGTTGTTGACGCACACCGATTTTGAGTGTTTTTCTAAAGTGAATACAGACGTCAACACTTTTAATTGCAAGGTTACGATTGCCCAATGGTCACAAGACGAAAATAAGCTTATTTTTACCATCTCGGCAGATCGTTTTTTACGCAATATGGTCAGAGCAATCGTCGGGACTTTGATTAATGTAGGTTTGCACAAAATTACACGAGTTGATTTTCAAGCGATTCTAGAAAGTAAAAATCGAAGTGAAGCTGGGTTTTCGGTGCCAGCTCACGGATTATATTTGACCGAAATCGCCTATGATTACGTAAAACCCTAGCCCTGACCTGCCTCACGGCAAGGCGGGTGGAAATGGCATCCTTTTTTGCCTTGGAAAAGCCCTTCGACTGCGCTCAGGGTGACAGGCAAAAAAGATAAAGCGGACAGCAGGAATAGCTTCAAAAAAACATGAAAGCAAAAGTTTTTGATACACTCGTTTTTAAACGAATTCTAAAATATACCAAACCCTATCAGTGGCGGTTTAATAGCGTTGTCTTTTTTGCTATTTCGCTTTCGGTATTCGCAGCATTGCGTCCGTATTTGTTAAAACAAACGGTAGATGGTTATATCAAAACCCATGATGCGCAAGGTTTGTTATTTTACATTGTCTTGATGGGCATTGTGCTTTTGGCCGAGGTTTTTTCTCAATTCTATTTCGTGCTCTGGGCGAATTGGTTGGGACAAGATATCGTCAAAGATATTCGTGTAAAACTCTTTCAGCACATGTTGCGTTTCAAAATGAAATACTATGACAACGCTCCGGTTGGACAGTTAGTAACAAGATCCGTTTCGGATATTGAGCAAATTGCGAAGATCTTTAGTCAAGGTTTGTTTATGATTATCAGCGACTTACTTAAAATGGTCGTTGTCCTGATTTTTATGTTTTATATGAATTGGAAACTCACGTGGATTGTCATCGTTGCCATGCCAATTCTGGTGTTTTTTACAAGAATCTTTCAGCGAAAAATGCAAGTCGCATTTGAAGATGTGCGAAATCAAGTATCGAATATGAATACGTTTGTGCAGGAACGTGTTACTGGAATGAAAATCGTACAACTGTTTAATCGCGAAGACATTGAAGCGGAGAAATTCAGCGAGATTAATGATAAGCATCGAAAAGCATGGGTAAAGACCATTTTATACAACTCGATCTTCTTCCCTATTGCCGATATAATTTCCTCATTGACACTTGGTTTCGTGGTATTGTACGGTGGAATCAATATTTTGAACAGTGATCATTTCACAACTTTTGGCGACTTGTTTGCCTATACGATGTTTATTGGCATGTTATTCAATCCATTGCGACAAATTGCGGATAAATTCAACGAAATGCAGATGGGGATGATTGCTGCGAATCGGGTCTTTGATATCCTTGATACGCAAGATCAAATTCAGGATACAGGTACCATTGAAGCGCCGAAATTTGAAGGCAACATTCAATTCAAATCAGTGCGATTTAGTTATATGGAAAATGAGGAAATCATCAAAGGACTGGATTTGGTCGTCAATGCCGGTGAAACGATTGCGATTGTTGGTTCGACAGGTGCTGGAAAGTCAACAATCATCAACTTATTAAATCGTTTTTATGAAATAGATAGCGGAACAATTTGCATTGATGGAGAATCGATTAAAGATTATAGTTTGAGTTCTATTCGAAAACAGATTGCGGTGGTCTTACAAGACGTATTTCTTTTTGCTGATACCATATTGAATAACATCACGCTCTTCAATACGGAAATCACCAAAGAAGAAGTCATAAGCGCGGCTAAGAAAATTGGTGTCCACGATTTCATTATGAGTTTACCTGAAAATTATGACTACAATGTCAAAGAACGTGGCGTCATGTTATCATCAGGGCAACGTCAACTAATTGCTTTTCTGCGCGCCTATATGAGCAATCCGAGTATTTTGATTTTAGATGAAGCGACTTCTTCTATCGACACCCACTCGGAAGAACTGATTCAAAAAGCGACAGAAACAATTACTGAAGGAAGAACTTCGATTGTGATTGCACATCGATTGGCAACCATAATAAACGCCGACAAGATTGTGGTTATGGATAGAGGCTTGATTGTAGAACAAGGAACGCATTTGGAATTGGTTGGAAAAGAAAACGGCTATTACAAGAAATTGTACGATTCACAATTTTCGCTAGAAACTGATTTCTCTAATTGAAAAGAAAAGTAGTTGCCTAAAATTGATATTCGATCATTCTGAATTCGATAAATATTGCTTATTTTCGCACCATATTTTAAAAAAAGTTAAGTCACTAAAAACAATACATAATGAAATACGATATTATAGTTTTAGGAAGTGGTCCAGGCGGTTATGTTACTGCGATTCGTGCCTCGCAATTGGGCTTTAAAGTAGCCGTAATTGAAAAAGAAAGTTTGGGTGGCGTATGTCTGAATTGGGGTTGTATTCCAACGAAAGCATTGCTGAAATCTGCTCAAGTTTTTGATTACCTAAAACACGCCTCTGATTACGGTTTGACGATTTCTTCATTCGACAAAGACTTTAATGCGGTTGTTGCTAGAAGCCGTGGCGTTGCCGACGGAATGAGCAAAGGCGTTCAGTTCTTGATGAAGAAAAATAAAATCGATGTGATTGAAGGATTCGGAAAAATCAAACCGGGCAAAAAAGTGGACGTCACCGCAGCAGATGGAAAAGTAACTGAATATTCGGCGGATCATATCATTATCGCGACAGGCGCGCGTTCCCGTGAGTTACCAAATTTGCCACAAGATGGTAAGAAAGTAATAGGTTATCGTCAGGCGATGACGTTACCAACGCAACCAAAATCGATGATCATCGTGGGTTCTGGAGCAATTGGTGTTGAGTTTGCTCACTTTTACAATGCCATGGGAACTGAGGTTACTATAGTCGAATTTATGCCAAACATTGTTCCGGTTGAAGACGAAGATATCTCAAAACAAATGGAACGTTCGATGAAGAAAGCCGGTGTAAAAATCATGACTTCTTCCTCAGTAGAAAAAATCGACACATCGAGTGCTGGTGTAAAAGCCACCGTTAAAACTGCCAAAGGAGAAGAAACTTTAGAAGCAGAAATTTTACTTTCAGCGGTTGGAATTAAAACCAATATCGAAAACATTGGTTTGGAAGAATGCGGTATTGCCGTTGATAAAGATAAAATTTTGGTGAACGCCTACAATCAAACTAATATTCCAGGATATTATGCGATTGGAGACGTAACTCCAGGACAAGCATTGGCGCACGTTGCATCAGCAGAAGGCATCAATTGTGTGGAGAAAATTGCGGGTATGCATGTGCATCCAATTGACTACGGCAACGTTCCTGGTTGTACGTATGCTACACCAGAAATTGCCTCTGTTGGATTGACAGAAAAACAAGCTCGTGAAAAAGGATACGATTTGAAAATTGGTAAATTTCCGTTCACAGCGTCAGGAAAAGCAAAAGCAGCTGGAACGCCAGATGGATTTGTAAAAGTGATTTTTGATGCGAAATACGGCGAATGGTTGGGATGTCACATGATAGGTGCTGGCGTTACCGATATGATTGCCGAAGCGGTTGTAGCGCGTAAACTAGAAACAACAGGCCATGATATTTTAAAAGCAATTCACCCGCACCCAACGATGAGTGAAGCGGTGATGGAAGCGGTCGCTGATGCTTATGGTGAAGTGATTCATTTGTAATACAATTTTAGTGTTTTAAATAAAATCCGTTTTGTGAAAGCAGAACGGATTTTTTGTTAATAATAAATTTAAAGCTATAACAATTGATTATCAATTATATATAACTTTATTATATTAATTCTAACTAAATCATTTTAATCATGAAAAAAAGAATCTTACTAGTCGTACTTGTTGTTGTAAGTTTTGTTTTGACAACGAGTTGCAAAAAAGAACCTGAGGTAACTGCACCGACATTCGATGCCACTACTGCAAAAACAGAAGTAGAAGCAAGAGCAAAAGTTTTTATAGAGGCGTTAAACTCGAAAGACTCGTTGGGTTTAGCTAATTGTTATACCACCGATGCTAAGTTCATGCAACCAAACGCCAAAACTGTGGAAGGCCGAGCCAACATTCAAAAACTATTTGGAATGTGGATGAAAGGACCAATGATGCACATTATGATCAAAACCGTTGAAGTCTGGGGCGACGAAAATATGCTTGCCGCCGAAAACAGCTGGTCTTTTTTAGATTCAAGTGGCAAAACAGTAGATACAGGTAAATCGTTAGAAATTTATAAGAAAGAAGAGGGCGTTTGGAAATTGCACCGTGATTGCTATAATTCTGATATGCCACCAGCACCAGTTAAGTAGTATTAAAATCCTAACTATTAAATAAATCCATCTTGTCTTCTGATAATTTGGATTTTTTTTATTTAAACAAAATACTGAATCTACTTAAAAATTGTACATTTGAGTTGGACAACTTTCCAAATCAAAAGTACAAAATATGAATGGCCTCAATAAAATCTACGAATCCATCCAACTGTTTTTGATTGAAATTGGAGAACTTTCCTATTTCACGCTCCGATTTTTCAGAGAGACTGTGAAACCTCCATTTGAATTTAAAGAATTTTTGCGTCAGTGTTTTTACATGGGCAATCGTTCTCTGTTTCTTGTAGCCACTACCGGTTTTATCATTGGCCTCGTTTTTACACTACAATCTCGTCCTACTTTAGAACAATTTGGCGCCGCCTCATGGATTCCCGCGATGGTCAGCGTATCTATTATTAGAGAAATTGGACCAATAATCACGGCGCTAATTTGCGCGGGACGCATTGGTTCTGGCATTGGAGCTGAACTAGGTTCAATGCGGGTGACCGAGCAAATTGATGCTATGGAAGTTTCTGGAACAAATCCATTTAAGTATCTGGTGGTAACTCGAGTTCTTGCCACAACTTTTATGTTACCTATTTTAGTGTTTTTTGGCGATATCATAGCAATCTATGGCTCCTACATCGTAGAAAATATAAAAGGAAATGTATCGCTACTACTCTACTTCACGCAAGTTTTCAATCATTTAGAATTTAGTGATGTAATTCCATCCACGCTAAAAACATTTTTCTTTGGTTTTGCTATTGGGATGGTCGGCTGTTTTAAAGGTTACAATTGCAAAAAAGGAACCGCTGGTGTAGGATTGGCAGCAAACTCCGCAGTTGTTTTTAGTTCAATGTTGCTCTTTATTATCGACTTTATTGCTGTTTTTATTTCAAATATTTTTTATAATTAGTGATGTTAAATCAAAAAACAAAGCTCATCATTGACATTCGTAGCTTGAAAAAAAGTTACGGAGACAATCATGTTTTAGCAGGATTTAATATGCAGCTATACGAAGGAGAAAACTTGGTGATCATGGGAAAATCCGGCTCCGGAAAATCGGTGATGATCAAGTGTTTGGTGGGTCTTGAAGAACCTGATAGCGGAACCATCGAAGTGATGGGGAAAGTGATTAACGAATTGGAGCAGGACGAACTCGATGAATTGAGAACAGAAATTGGGTTTCTTTTTCAAGGAAGCGCACTCTATGACTCGATGTCTGTTAGAGAAAATTTAGAATTTCCGCTGAGAAGACATACCAAAAAATTTGGTATCATCCAAGACACCACACCAATGGTCATGGAAGCGCTTGAAAATGTTGGCTTAGCGCACACCATTGATTTGATGCCGAGTGAACTTTCCGGAGGAATGAAAAGGCGGATTGCGCTAGCTCGAACTTTAATATTGCAACCCAAAATTATTTTATACGACGAACCCACTACGGGTTTAGATCCAATTACTTCAAAAGAAATCATACTTTTGATGATGAGTATTCAAAAAAAATACAATACGTCATCCATAATTATTACTCATGATGTTGACTGTGCGCGTGTTATTTCGAATCGAATGATTCTTTTGGTGGATAATATAAATTATGCGGAAGGCACTTTTGAGGAATTATCTGCGTCTAATGATCCTAAAATTCAAGCATTTTTTAAATAAAAGAAAATGGAAAAAACAACTTCACAAAAAATACGGCTCGGTTTATTTGTCATTATTGGACTCCTTATTTTCATACTTGCGATTTATTTTATTGGCAACAAACAACAAATGTTTGGTAAAACAGAACATTTGAAAGCTGTTTTTACCAATGTTGGCGGACTGCAATTGGGAAATAATGTTCGGTATTCCGGTATTAATGTTGGGACTGTTCAAGAAATTTCTATGATTAATGACACCGCGATTATTGTAGATATGATTATCGACAAATCGATTTTTAAAAACATCAAAAAAAATGCAATTGCGACTATTGGTTCGGATGGACTGGTTGGCAGCATGATTATTAATATCGTACCCGGAAAAGGAGTTGCAGATTTTGTAGAAGCCAATGATGTCATTACCTCTTTTAATCGAATTCGAAGTGATGATATGTTAACAACGCTGAATACCACGAATCAAAACGCAGCACTTTTGACTGCCGACTTATTGAAGATAACAAAAGAAATTACGGAAGGCAAAGGCACAGTTGGCATATTGATTAATGATACGGTCATGGCCAATGACCTCAAGAAGACGATGCGTTACCTAAAAATAACAAGCCAAGGAACTTCGGAATCTGTAGTCAAACTAAATCAATTGATTACCAATTTAAACAAAAAAGACAATGTTGTCGGTGTGCTGAGCGATACTGTAGTTGCAAATAAGATAAAATCAATAACAATCAATTTAGAAAAGTCTAGTCGGGAAATCAACAAAGTTGTTGAAAATTTAAATGCCACAATTCTCAATGTGAAAGACGGTAAAGGCGCAATAAATTACTTATCGAATGATCCGAAACTAGTAAAGAATATAGATTCTACGATGACCAATATCAATCAAGCGAGTTCCCGATTAAATGAAAATTTGGAAGCTCTAAAACATAATTTCTTTTTCAAAGGGTATTTTAAAAAGCAAGAGAAAGCAAAAAAGAAGAATCAAAATTAGAGCTCTTTCAACACGGAAATCAGATAATCAATTTCGGCTGTAGTATTGTATTTACTCAGCGAAATTCTCAGAGATGGTTTTGTAGTGTCGTTGTTTGAAAGTATTTCTGCCAACACATGTGAGGTTTTTGAACTGCCTGATTGACAAGCACTACCGCGCGATACGGCAATCCCTTTCATATCCAAGTGAAATAAAATCATAGCGGTCTTGTCTTCTGAAAATGGCAATTGGATGTTGATGATGTTGTAAAATCCTTGTGGATTTCCATTAATTTTGAAACCAGGGAAACTCGATTCAAGCTGCAAAATCAAGTAGCTTTTCAAGTCACTAATATAGGTTTTTTGAATTTCTAAATCAGAAAGGGAAAGTTCTAAAGCCTTTGCCATTCCCGCTACATTATGAATCGATTCTGTGCCAGGTCGTACGCCCTTCTCTTGTTCACCACCGAATACCATCGGAGCAATTGGCAAGCCTTTTCTAATAAAAGCAAAACCAATTCCTTTTGGACCGTGAAATTTATGGGCACTAGCGACTAAGAAATCAATGGGAAGTTCTTGCAAATTAAATGGAAATTTACCAATTGATTGTACCGTATCCGAATGAAAATAAGCCTGATGCTGCTTGCAAATTCGTCCCACTAAATCTAGGTCTAAAACAGTTCCGATTTCATTATTAACATGCATTAATGAAACTAATGTTTTCTTAGGATCGGAAAGTAATGACACCAAATGGGTGACGTCAATTTCACCATTAGACAAAATATTGACATAATCAACAGCAATATCAAATTCATCATTCAGCGCCTCCAAAACATGCAATACCGCATGATGTTCGATCTTGCTTGATATGATTCTTTCCACTTTTAAAACGGTAACCGCATTGCGTAAAATCCAATTGTTAGACTCGGTTCCTCCGGAAGTAAAGATAATTTCTTGAGACGTTGCGTTGAGTGATTTCGCAATTGATTTCCTTGAAAACTCTAGAACGCTTTTGGCTTGACGACCAAAACTGTGGGAGGACGATGGATTGCCAAAATCTTCTTGCAATACTTTCATCATCTCTTCTACTACTTCAGGATAAATTTTAGTAGTCGCAGCGTTATCCAGATATACTTTTTTCATGCGCCAAAGGTAAGAATTTTCGATTTCTAATCGACGTTGATTTGATTGCCGATTGTCAATTAAAATCCTATTTTTGTCAAAAATATGCATCACATGAAAAATATTCTCGGTTTACTTTTCCTTTTATTAATACTCAACGGATGTGATGATGGTGATTTGACAGTTGAAAATATTGACTTTGCTACTGTAACAACAAATACTTGTGGAGAAACGCTATACAAATTGAATGGCAATGAAGCCCTGTTTATCAAAATACCTAGTTCACTGAATGCTTTTCCAAATGAAATAAGACCCGCTGATTCACCACTAGAGATTCCCATTGGTGGCAATGTGAGTGTTACTTACCGTGCTTACGACGGTGTAGTGGGTGCTGGTAATATTTGTTCGACTCCAAGCCCTATTGCTCCTATCGCAACAGAGGAATGGATAGCAACCGCTGGCACCATTGAAATTAGTACCATTGCTGTTTATACGACCAATGAAACCACGGGAGCTACTGCAATTACTCGTTTTGTTCATAATATTATTTTTAAGAATATTGTATTTTCAAAACCGTCAGGAACTCAAATTTATGAGCGCTTTGTTTTCGGGGAGTATAGCACTACAACAACGGTACTCCCATTCGATTTTAACCCAGATGATATAAGATTGTGCAGTAACAATGTGCTTTACAATGCTCGAACCAATGGAATAGAAGGTATTGCAATTGACAATTTTGACACTAGCTTACTGGCAACCGATAACTTAGGTGTTACAAAAACTGGATTAATCTCTTCTACTACAAATAAATTATTGTATCTGCTTTTTAGCACATCGCTTACAGTAGCTGATAATGATGAATATTTCTGTGCTGGCTTCCCGAATTTTCAACCAATAAGTGAACTTTGGGTAGCGCAAGATGGCGTTGCAAATGTTAGCGGCATTATCGAAGTAACAACCACCACCAATGGACCTAATAGTTTTCTTCACACGATCGTTGTGAAAGCGGTTACTTTTCAAAAAGGAAATAACACCTTCTATTATGGCAATGCTATTCTTTTAGGAAACCTACTAACAACAAATTAGAAATGCTATTTTGAATTCTGTCGGATAAAAACTTCGGTGGCTCCTAAACCATACTTTTGGTAATTGGCGTCACGAAATGAAATCGACTCGTAGCGTCCTAACAAAAAATCCAATTCGGCTTTTAGAATTCCTTCGCCAACGCCGTGGATAAAAACTATTTTCGGAATGCGATTTCTGATGGCAAATTCAATATGCCTTTTGGCAGTTTCTGCTTGCAAATTAAGAATATCAAAATTGCTCATTCCTCTAAATTTTTTGGTCAATTTTTCAAT
>CALPOS020000009.1 GCA_943325255.2 Sphingobacterium thalpophilum | reverse complement strand
TTAGAGCAACGAATACAATTACATTCGACCCCACTGGACCCTGTTTTGAAGAAGAAACGTTGCAATTTATTGTAGACGATTTGCCACAAGCTTTTCCGGTAGACGCCTCTTTATTCACAGTTTGCGACGACGAAGATGACCCAATTCTGCAAGACGGAATGTTTGGATTTGATACCGCAGCAATAGAATCGCAAATTTTGAATGGACAAAGCGCACAACTTTTAGTCTATTATTACGACCAAGCAGGACAACCTATTGAGAGTCCACTGCCAAATCCGTTTTCAACCATTTCTCAAAACATAACCGCAGTGGTACAAAATCCGCTGAATGGAACTTGTCCTGCCAGCATTCAAATTCCGTTTGTTGTCAATCCGATGCCAAAGATTAATTTACTGGGAAGTGATTTGATTTGTTCTGACAGCCCTGGATTTTCAATTACAATAGATGCTAATATCGTGGATGGAAGTTCCATTTCGAATTACACATATCAATGGTATCTGGATGGAAATCCAATTTTAGAAGGTACAAATTATGAATTAGAAATTAATACTGAAGGAGTCTACACCGTTGACGTTATAACTTCTAAAGGTTGTTTAAAAACCAGAATTGTTGATGTAACTGCTTCTGAAATTGCGCAAATTCAAGACATTAAAATTAGCGACTTAACGGATTCAAATACCGTCGAAATCATAGCAACCGGCAACGGCGACTTGGTGTATTCTATTGACGACCTCAGTGATTTTCAATATTCAAATATATTTTACAATGTACCTTACGGAATACATCAAGTCTATGTGAAAGACAGCAACGGATGCGGATTGGTTGGTCCAATCGAAATTTATGTTTTGGGAATCCCAAGGTTTTTTACACCTGACGGTGATGGTGTCAACGACACTTGGAACCTTGTGGGAAGTAGTGCCAACTTCAACAAAAATGCAGAAATTCTCATCTTTGACCGTCATGGGAAATTCCTTCACCAACAATTTGGAGACGGCGAAGGTTGGGACGGAACATTAAATGGCAGACCACTACCATCTGATGATTACTGGTATGTGATTACGCTGGAAGATCAACGTGTTTATAAAGGTCATTTTACTTTATTTAGATAATTGAAGCATGATAAAAATGGCATTCCTTCTCGTTATGGTCACTCTACTCACACAAGCACAAACAGTCAAAGTCACGACTGGAAAAGTGGAACGGATCGGAAAATTTAAGCCGCAATTTATTGACGCAAGAAATGTCGATGTTTGGTTGCCGGAAGGATATTCTGCCAAAGAAAAATATTCCGTTTTATACATGCACGACGGACAAATGCTGTTCGATCCAGCGTCAACATGGAACAAACAAGCTTGGCAAGTGGATGCTATTGCAGGAAAGCTTATCGGTGAAAAGAAGATTCAAAAATGTATAATTGTCGGTATTTGGAACAATGATAAGAAACGACATCCAGAGTATTTTCCGAAAAAAGTACATGCGACATTTTCAGTTGAGCAAAAGAAATTCATTTCAGACATATTGATTAAAAGAGGTAAGATTGACACAGAGTTTAACCCAATTTCCGATAATTATTTGAGGTTTATTGTCGAAGATTTAAAACCTTATATTGACAGAACGTACTCTACTTACACTGATCGAAAACACACTTATATTTCGGGTTCAAGTATGGGTGGCTTAATTTCCTTGTACGCCATTTGTGAATACCCAAAAGTGTTTGGTGGCGCCGCTTGTTTGTCGACGCATTGGACTGGGATTTATCAAAACAATGACAATCCGATTCCAGATGCCATTATTTCCTATTTGAAAAAAAATCTGCCAAATCCAAAAAATCATAAAATCTACTTTGATTACGGAGACCAAACGTTGGATAGTTTGTATCGTCCGTGGCAGGAGAAAGTAGATGTTGTGATGAAAGCGAAAGGGTTTGCACCCAAAAATTGGAAAACACAATTCTTTCCAGGAAAAGACCATTCGGAGCAATCCTGGCGAGAGCGATTTTTGATTCCGTTGGAGTTTATACTCCGTGAATAATCGACTGCCCTAGCCCAGATGGCAGCGGCATCCTTTTTTGCTTCGAAAAGCCTCTCGACTGCGCTCGAGGTGACAAGCAAAAAAGATATAGCGAACAGCTGGACTCGAGCTCCTAAAAGGGCGAACAGGCGAAGCAATAGCTCCACACGAGCAAAGCGAAGTGGCGAAGCAAAACAAAAAACCCATTCAGTGACGAATGGGTTTCCTTATAATTAAAATTCAAGATTAGACTTTGAATCGTTTTCTATCGTTTTCTGTCAAATAGATTTTACGCAAACGAATTGATTTTGGCGTTACCTCAACATATTCATCTTTTTGAATATATTCTAACGCTTCTTCTAATGAGAAAATAATTGGAGGAATAATTCTGGCTTTTTCGTCATTTCCAGACGAACGAACGTTGGATTGTTTTTTCTCTTTAGTCACGTTGACACACATATCATCACCACGAGAGTTTTCTCCAATTACTTGACCTTCATAGATTTCTGCATTTGGCTCAACAAAGAATTTACCACGATCTTGTAATTTATCAATAGAATAAGGAATAGCTTTTCCTTTTTCCATAGAGATCAATGAACCTTTGTTACGTCCAGAAATTTCACCTTTGTAAGGCTCATATCCTAAAAAACGATGTGCCATAATTGCTTCACCAGCAGTTGCAGTTAGCAATTGATTACGCAATCCAATAATTCCACGTGAAGGTATATTAAATTTTACAATCATACGTTCACCTTTAGTTTCCATAGAAAGCATTTCACCTTTGCGAAGTGTAACAAATTCTACCGCTCTTCCAGAAAGACTTTCAGGAAGGTCGATGGTTAATTCTTCGATAGGTTCACATTTTTTACCGTCAATTTCTTTGATGATAACTTGAGGTTGACCGATTTGTAGTTCATATCCTTCTCGACGCATTGTTTCAATTAAAACTGACAAGTGCAATACACCACGTCCGAACACCATAAATTTATCGGCAGAATCAGTTTCACCTAATTTCATGGCTAGGTTTTTCTCTAACTCTTTGGTTAAACGGTCTCTAATATGTCGTGAAGTAACAAATTTTCCTTCTTTACCAAAAAACGGAGAGTCATTAATAGTAAACAACATACTCATTGTTGGCTCATCAATAGCAATGGTTTGCAATGCTTCCGGATTTTCAAAATCTGCGATGGTATCACCAATTTCAAATCCTTCCACTCCAACAATAGCGCAAATATCACCAGCAATTACTTCTAGAACTTTCTTACGACCAAGTCCTTCAAAAGTGTGTAATTCTTTAATTCTTGATTTCATTATGGTACCATCTCTTTTTACTAGAGAAATTGGCATATTTTCTTTCAAAACACCTCTTTCAAGACGACCAATAGCAATACGACCTGTAAAAGCAGAAAAGTCTAAAGAGGTAATCAACATTTGAGGTGTTCCTGTAGAAACTTTAGGAGCTGGAACATTCTCGATAACCATATCTAATAATGCTTCAATATTATCAGTAATATTTTCCCAATGATCAGACATCCAGTTGTTTTTTGCAGAACCATATACCGTTGGAAAATCCAATTGCCATTCTTCTGCACCTAATTCGAACATCAAGTCGAATACTTTTTCGTGAACTTCTTCCGGCGTACAGTTTTCTTTATCTACTTTATTGATTACGACGCAGGGTTTCAGCCCTAGGTCGAGTGCTTTTTGTAATACAAAACGTGTTTGTGGCATCGGTCCTTCAAAAGCATCTACTAATAGACAAACACCGTCTGCCATGTTAAGGACACGTTCTACTTCACCACCAAAATCCGCGTGACCAGGAGTATCAATGATATTGATTTTTGTTCCTTTGTAAACTACAGAAACGTTTTTTGACGTAATTGTGATTCCTCTTTCACGTTCGAGGTCATTGTTGTCTAATATTAGATCACCTGTATTTTCGTTATCGCGAAAAAGTTGACAGTGATACATAATTTTATCAACCAAAGTAGTTTTCCCGTGGTCGACGTGCGCAATAATTGCAATGTTTCTGATAGATTCCATCTGTTATTTTTAATGGGTGCAAAGGTACACTTTATTTTTACATAAAATATCTTTAAAAAATAGTTTACCATTTGTTAACTCCAGTCCGTGAAAAGAAGAAATAATAATTAAGTTAACAAGCAATATTTTATTTTCATGAATTAATCTCTATATTTGAGTAATGAAAAACAAGGCGAATAAAATTACATTTCTTTACATCCTTTTTTCCATAGTACTGGCGCTTGTTGGCTATTACATCTTAGATAAATTCCGCACTACGAATGACTTAGTATTTCTTAATTTTAGTTTTATTAAAGATGTTGTTTTCATTGTTTTTTCAGGAATTATTTTTAAAGTAGTGCTCACTAAAAATGATAATCGCAATAATTTAATTTTCGAAAGGCTAAAGGCGACTAATGAAGAAATAAAAGAATCGAACGAGCGGTATGATATTGTTGCAAAAGCGACAAGTGATACGATATGGGATTGGAAAATTCAAGAAGACGATTTTATTTGGAACAAGGGAATTCAGGGAGTTTTTGGCTATAAGAAAGAAGATGTTGGAAAAACTTCGAAATGGTGGTTTGATCGAATTCATCCTGAGGACAGTATTAAAATGTCGATTAAGCTCTATTCTTTTATTGAACAGAAAACCGAAAAATGGCAAGATGAGTATCGATTTAAATGTGCTGATGGTACTTATAAGTACGTTTTTGATCGAGGTTTTTTGGTAAAAGACGAAGATGGTACTGCCATTCGAATGATTGGAGCCATTCAAGATGTTACCAAACAAAAAGAAGAAGAACAGCGTTTGAAACTTTTGGAAACGGTAATTACACAAACGAAAGATGCGGTGATTATTACAGAATCAGAAAAATCAGACAAGACGATACCTACGATTGTATTTGTGAATCCAGCATTTACAGAGATGACAGGATACAAATCGCAGGAAGTTATCGGCAAAACGCCGATTGTTTTTATGGGTAGAAAATCGGTGAAGAATGATATTTCAAAGTTATCCAAGGCGCTGAAAGGTAGAGAGGAATTCAAATTTGAAACCTTAAACCATAAGAAAAATGGAGAAGAATATTGGGTCAATTTTTCGATGATTCCCATAACGAATCAAGAAGGAAACCATTCGCATTGGATTTCGATTCAAAGGGATATTACCGAAGAGAAAAAACAAGAAAAAGAAAAAGAACAATTGATTCGGGAATTGACGCAAAATAATAAGGATTTGAAGCAATTCTCCTATATCACGTCGCATAATTTAAGAGCCCCATTGTCTAATTTGACGGGCTTACTGAATTTGATGCATGAATATCCCGTCGAAAACCCTGAGTTACGGGAAATTATTAATGGCTTTTCCACTTCAACCAATTTATTGAACGAAACCATCAATGATTTGGTAAAAGTGGTCATTATCAAAGACAATCCATCGATTGATAAAGAAGAAGTACTAATCAAAGATGTGTTTGAAAATGTGTTCAATCAGTTGAGTTATTTGATTAGTTTGCATAGACCCATCCTTAAAATAGAATTGGAAAAAGTTTCGATCTTGAATATCAATAAGGCGTATTTGGAAAGTATACTTTTGAATTTATTTACTAATGCGATCAAATACAGATCACCGAAGCGAATTTTACGAATTTTTGTGTCTTCAAAAGAAGTCAATAATATGATTGTGTTGACGTTTAAAGACAACGGAATTGGGATTGATTTAGAGCGTAATCGAGATAAAATATTTGGCCTATATCAAAGATTCCACAACTACTCTGACAGTAAGGGATTAGGGTTATATTTGGTAAAATCGCAGGTAGAAAGTATGGGCGGAACAATTAGCGTTGAAAGCGAAGTGGATAAAGGAACTACCTTTACAATAATATTTAAAAGTACATTATAATGTTGGATTTAATTTTATGTGTCGACGACGATCCTATTACATTGATGTTGTGTAAAATGGTGATTTCTCGTTCAGAATTTGCAAAGACAATCATTACTGCTCAAAACGGAGAAGAGGCTTTGAATTACTTTGACGACCTCAAACTCAATAATCTTGGCGCTACAATTTCAGATTATCCAAAATTAATTTTTCTCGATTTAAATATGCCAGTTATGGGCGGGTGGGAATTTTTGGATCATTTCTCAAAAGAAGAATATCGCAGTGCATTTAGCGACTGTAAGGTTATCGTATTATCTTCTACTATTGACCCTGAAGATATTAGAAAGGCTAAAACATACCTAATGGTGCTTGACTTTTTGTCGAAACCCATCTCTAAGGAAATGTTAGAAGGTCTTAAATCAATTTTATCATAAAAAAAAACTCTCCAAAATTGGAGAGTTTTTTTTTATGATAAAAGACACAATTACAATTTAGCAACGTGCTTAGTTAACTTTGATTTAAGGTTTGACGCTTTGTTATCATGAATAACATTCTTCTTAGCCAATTTATCGATCATTGAGATTACAGCAGAAAGTTTTGCTGAGGCACCTGATTTGTCTGTTTCTAAACGCAAAGCTTTAATAGCATTACGTGTAGTTTTATGTTGATAACGATTTAAAACTCTTTTCTTATCGTTACTTCTGATTCTCTTTAAAGCTGACTTATGATTTGCCATTTTGTTTTTTTTTCTAAAATTTATTTTTTTGTAGCCCGTAGGGGAATCGAACCCCTCTTACCAGGATGAAAACCTGGCGTCCTAACCGATAGACGAACGGGCCATACTTCTGTAATGCGGATGCAAAAATACAACTATTTTCTATTCGCACAATAGCTGAAGTATTTTTTTTTATTTTTTTTTAATAAGCCTTTGCAAACAGCACTCTACCAGCAGATTTAGCTCCAGTCAGCACGCACATACCTGCCTCTTTTTTGCCCATTAATGGTCTGCAACGGATGGTGGCTTTGGTCAAATCTTTAATTTTGTCTTCCGTTTCAGGAGTTCCATCCCAGTGTGCAGCGATAAATCCACCTTTATTTTCTAAAACCTCCTTAAACTCTTCAAATGAGTTTACTTCAGTGATATGACTTTCTCTATAATTGAATGCTTTCGTGAACAAATCTTTCTGTATTTGATCCAACAATTCCTTGACATAAGTAACAATATTATCCTTTGCGACTAATTCCTTTGTTAAAGTATCTCTTCTTGCCACTTCAAAAGTCCCGTTTTCAAGATCCTTTGGACCTACGGCAATTCTGATTGGAACTCCCTTTAATTCATATTCATTAAACTTGAAGCCTGGCTTTTGAGTAGTTCTATCATCGTATTTTACTGCTATTTTTAAGCTTCTTAACTGTGTAGTTAATTCGGCAACGGCAGCGCTAATCTCTTCTAATTGTTCATCAGACTTATAGATTGGCACAATGACCACTTGAATAGGCGCCAAATTCGGAGGCAGTACCAATCCTTGATCATCTGAATGGGTCATGACTAAAGCGCCCATCAAACGAGTAGAAACACCCCACGACGTTCCCCAAACAAAATCTTGTTTCCCTTCGGCATTGGCGAATTTTACGTCAAATGCTTTCGCAAAATTTTGCCCCAAAAAGTGCGAGGTTCCAGCCTGTAGTGCTTTACCATCTTGCATCAAAGCTTCGATGCAATACGTTTCTTCTGCTCCAGCAAAACGCTCCGTTTCTGTCTTAATGCCTTTTATTACGGGAATGGCCATAAAATTTTCAGCAAAATCAGCATATACATTCATCATCTTTTCAGACTCCTCTATTGCTTCGGCTTTTGTCGCATGCGCCGTATGTCCTTCCTGCCAAAGAAATTCAGCAGTTCGCAAAAACAATCTTGTTCTCATCTCCCATCGCACGACATTCGCCCATTGATTAATAAGCAATGGCAAATCCCTATAAGATTGTACCCAATTCTTGTATGTAGACCAAATGATTGCTTCACTGGTTGGACGAACAATAAGTTCTTCCTCCAATTTAGCATTTGGGTCCACCATCAATTTACCTGGCTTGTCAGGGTCGTTTTTTAATCGATAATGCGTAACGATGGCACATTCTTTAGCAAACCCTTCTGCATTTTTTTCTTCTGCTTCAAACATACTCTTTGGCACAAACAAAGGAAAGTAGGCGTTACTGTGTCCTGTTTCTTTAAACATTCGATCTAACTCTGCTTGCATTTTTTCCCAAATAGCATAACCATAAGGTTTAATAACCATACAGCCTCGAACGCCCGAGTTTTCAGCAAGATCTGCTTTTACAACTAGCTCGTTATACCACTTTGAATAATCCTCAGATCTTGTCGTTAGGTTCTTGCTCATAATGAATTTATTGGCACAAATATTGTTTAACTTTTTTTAACTAAATAGTTTGGCAAAACTAACTAATTTTGTGTAGTTCAACAATAAAAAACGAATGTTATGAAAACTATTTCCCTTCCTCAAAATAAATATCCCTTTTCGCTGTTTTTATCTCTTTTAAGTGTTTTTGTAGTTTCTTGTGGAAGCTATCAAAACACTTCTTATTATGATAGAGATGGGATTTATGGGAATTCAGAGTCAAATACTACAGTGGCCGCAACTTCAGAGCCAGCACCCAGCAACAATCAATACAAAAATTACTTTGAGTCGCTACAAGATCCCAACGCAAAAAAAGATTCTACTTTTACAGATGTAGAGCGTTATAGTTCCGACTCATACAATAATCAAGGAAGCAGTAGCAATGGCGTTTGGAGTAATGATTCAGGTACCACCGTTGTTAACATTTATGACAATAGTTGGGCAGGAAACAATTGGGGATGGAACAATTATTGGAACTGGAACATTGGCTGGGGTTGGAACTCATGGTATGGACCAAACTGGGGCTGGGGTTGGAATAATTGGTACGGCCCAAATTGGGGTTGGGGATGGAATAATTGGTATGGAAATCCCTGGTGCGGTGGGTATTATCAGCCGTATTTTCAACAGTACCATCATGGTACAAGAAGTTTTGCCGCAGCTAACAACAACCAAAATTACAGTGGAAATCGATATGAAAGTGGTAGACGAAATAATACATCCGGCACGAGATCCACTAGCAATAATTACAGCGGAACTAGAACCGACGCAGCAATCCGAAATCCGAGATCAAGTACTAATTTCGGGACACCAAGAAATCCAATTCGAAATAGCGCAAACGTAAATTCAAATAACGCGACTCCGCGATTTAATTCTAATACTGCTCCGAGAAGCCAAGGTAATTCGACGAGAAACTTCAATAGCACACCAACAAGAAGCAATTCATCAAACTCTGGCAGCTATAATTCTGGCGGCAGATCTTCAGGAGGGAATTATGGTGGAGGAAGTTACGGCGGAGGAAGATCCTCTGGCGGGCGAAGATAATAGTTCAATTCATTTGAATCCAACGTACAGTTTTTTTTAACACTAAGGATTTTTTAATAACCTTTCCTATGAAAAAGTATTTTAGCATCATAATAGTCCTTGCTTCCATTGCCACCACAAATTCGCAAACTTTGGCTGATGCACTGCTATATGCAAATGACAATCTCAGCGGAACTGCGCGCTACAGGAGTATGAGCGGAGCATTTGGAGCGTTAGGTGGTGATTTTTCTTCTATCAATGTTAATCCAGCGGGAAGCGCAGTATTTTTGAATAACCAAGTAAGCTTTACACTCAGCAATTTTAACACTAGGAATAAGTCCAATTACTTCGGTTCAAAAGTTACTACTGAAAACAACGCTTTCGACATTAATCAGGCAGGAGGCGTGCTGGTTTTCAATAATCAAAATACAAAAAACGACTGGAAAAAAATTGTTTTCGCCGTAAATTATGAAAACACTTCTAATCTTGATAATTCTTTGGACTCATTTGGAAACAATCCGAGCAATTCAATTGCAGATTATTTTTTGAGTTATGCCAATCCCGGACTCTACAATTCAACCATTCCAGTTTCTATTTTGGCAGATCCCAATACTCATTATGAAGACTTAGACATTAGAAACCAGCAAGCCTATTTAGGTTATCAAGGATATGTGATTAATGTTGACCCAAACAACTCAAGCAATGACACTTATGTTGCTAATGTAGCCAGTGGAATTTTTTATCACGAAAATTATATGGAAACTAGTGGCCTCAACGGTAAGGTTTCCGTCAATTTTGCAACTCAATATAAAGACAAATTCTATTTTGGTTTAAATGTAAACTCCCATTTTACGGATTATACCAGAACCACAGCGTTTTATGAAGATAACGATAATAGCCCAAATAGTGGCCTCACGAGATTGCTTTTTGAAAATTATCAAAACACCTATGGTAACGGATTTTCCTTTCAATTAGGCGCTATAGCAAAAGTAACCGATAAATTCAGAACAGGACTGTCCTACGAATCTCCAACATGGTATCGATTAACTGACGAAAAACAACAATTTTTGAGCACTGCTGGCTATAATTATGGAAATCCTAACAACCCAAATCTGAGTGAGCAAACAGTGGACTCTGATTTTCTTTTGATTTATCCAACTTACAATATACAAACTCCGAGCAAATGGACAGGAAGTTTAGCCTATGTCTTTGGCAAACAAGGTCTGATTAGTCTAGATTACAGCATCAAGGACTATAGCAAAACGAGATTCAAACCCAACGATTCTTTTTTCCGACCTTTAAATAACAGTATGGAAGCAAGGTTTAACGCAGCGAGCGAATTGCGAATCGGAGCAGAATATCGAATCAAAGAATGGAGTTTGCGAGGTGGATATCGTTACGAAGAAAGTCCATATAATGACAAAAAAGTAGTTGGAGATTTATCTGGATTTTCGACAGGATTTGGTTACAATTTTGGCACCACCCGATTGGATTTAGCGTATGCTTATTCACAAAGAAAATCGCAACAAAGTTTCTTTTCTCAGGGATTTACGGATGGACCCGCTGTTACTACCAAAAACAATACGATTTCGATGACTTTGCTTTTTGAACTGTAAATGGCTCAAAGCAATACCAATGAGGAGACTTCTATTCGTTAGTATAGCGGTCTTTTTTTAGCCCTGACCTGCCTCGCGGCAAGGCGGGTGGCAGTGGAATCCTTTTTATACTGAACTTGAAATCGATCGCTTCGCTCGAATGGAACGGACATCGGAAATAGCTTCTAATAAAACTACTTGTAATTGAAGCTGATACCAGCTACTAAGAAATTTCGACCAAAAACTTCCGTGTTTTCCTTTCCTGCATTGTGGATATAATTCAAAGACACAGGCATCGCAATGCGCTCATTCAAATGAAATTCTCTTTCCGTCTTAATACTCATATTGGTCAGTGAGGGTTTGTCATAATCTGTATAAGAATAATATGCCGCTTGATTGTTGAAGACTACACCTGCCAATACATCCAACGTTATTTTTTGATACAACTCTTCCCAAGTATATCCTGCTTCGAAATAAGTAGTAAAGTTCTGCTTTGGATTTTCTCCGTTTGAATCATATCTATAATCATTCCCAGCTACAAGTGTACTAAGGGTTGCATATAAAGGCAATTTATACTCGAAAAAATCAAAAACAAGCATCGCGTCGACGGTCTTCACACTATCTTTCCCGTAGTTAAAAAAACCATTATCTACGCCTTCTACTTTTGACACAGACGGCCAATAATAGTCCCACAACTGCACCGACAGGAACGGCGTCGCCTGATAATTGATATTGAAATCGATCTCTTGATATCCTTTGTAGGAAGTTTCTCCATCAGGATAAAAATAGTCACTCTTGAAGTTTGATGTCGCCCAAAAACCCACCGTAATCTTATCGGTGACAGCGTAAGTAATGGTTGGTTGCACAACGGCGTAATCGCCTCCCCAGCATTGTCCGCGCCATAAATATCTATTTAAGATATCTAACCTAAACTCAAATTTGCTTTCCTTATTTTTTGGAATCGAATCATGCGGTACGACCTCGTTCTGAGCGCATAAATTTGAATGTACTTGAACGCAAAATAGAACCGTCACTTTGAATAGGTTTTTCATTCTTACTTTTTGTTTTTTAGAACAGTATCAATAGCCTCAAACAATTTCTCTCGGTTAATGGGCTTGGTCAGATAGCCATAAAATCCCGCTTTATAAATTCTTTCTTCATCTTCGGCCGATGCATAAGCGGTTTGAGCAATGATGACCAATTCGGGGCGAATCATTTTTATCTTTTCCAACGCTTCAAATCCATTCATAACGGGCATTTTAATATCCATTAGAACCAAATCGATATCTGGATTATTGATGCTAATTTCCACAGCTTCTAGTCCGTTTTCAGCTCGAATAATGGTGTAATTCTTCGACTGGATCACCTTTTGAAAAAGCAGAAAATTGATATTATCATCTTCGGCAATCAAGATCGTCATGGCATCTTGATGAACTTCCTCAGATTTGCTTTTGATTGGTTTTACCGAAATATTGTGAATTTCATTGTATTTCAGTGGAATAGAAAAAGAAAATGTGGATCCTTGCTCAACTTTCGATTCTAATGAGATCATCCCTCCCATCATCTCAACATAAGCTTTTGAAATCGCAAGTCCCAACCCCAAACCACCAGCCTTTATAGAGGCGTCATTTTCAACTCTTTTAAAACGATCAAAAATATGTTGGTGATTGTTCTTATCGATTCCGGGACCCGTATCTTTTATCGTAAATATGACTTTCTTCTTTTTGTCATCAATGCGATAACCAAACGCAACGTGACCTTCGCTTGTAAATTTGATTGCATTGGTTACCAAATTAACAATGACTTGTTTTAATTTGACTTCATCTGTAACAATAGGGAATTCGGCAGGTTTGTCATTAGGGATAATAAAGAAATCGATATTTTTTGTTTTGGGAATGGTGATTTTGATAGTCTCATACAATTCACTAATACAGGATTCAATATTGACGTCCGAGTAGTTGGGTTGAATTTGATTGGAGTCAATCTTCGACATTTCAATCAAATCATCAATAATTGACACCAAATTTTTCCCGCTTTTTTCGATGACTCTCAAATATTCACTCTGTTCTTCTTTGCTCAATTTTGTATTGATGATCAAATCCGTAAAACCGTTGATGGCATTCATCGGAGTTCTAATCTCATGCGACAAATTGGCTAAAAACGAAGCTTTCAATCGTTCGCCTTCTTCCGCTTTCAACTTCGACTTAACTAACTCAATTTTTTGATTTGCATTTTCCTCAAAAAGATTTCCAATGTAGCTGAATTCGCCGGTAGTTGCTTTCAATTCTTTAATTGCATTCTTATTTCCAGTTTCTAATACTCGGGTCATCATATCCAGAGGTGAATAAACCAATTTACGGGTATAGAAAATATTGATAATCAAATTCACGACAAAAGCAAAGATGATCAGATACAGAATGGTCAACATATTATCAAAATACACATCAAACTTTCGCTCAAAAAGCAAGTTGGCAATGACTTTACCATTATAGTCCTTAAGGGAATACTCTGAAAAAATAGCGTGTTTTCCTTCGATTTTTCTATGGTCTGCATTGATAAATTTCACTTTGGATTCAGACACTTTTTGAAAATAATTTACATAAGATGAATCCAAAATTCTGGCAACGAAAAAATAACCAAATGGGGCTGTCTTATTCTTCAAAGGATCATCCGATGGATGAATAGAAGCGCCACTAACTTCTACAAAACCTTCCGGTATTTTCAAGTAAAACTTACTAAAACCCAAACGCTTCAATTGAAGCATTGCTTCTTTCGGAATGATGTCTTTGGATTTCATTTTTGCTGAAGGCGTACGAATGATAAAATTAAAATCGACATCATACGTACCTAAATAATCCGCATTATAGATGCTTAATTCATTACCAATGGTTTCATTGTACCAGATCGAATCTTTTGTCTTGGTGAAATCTACGAATTCATCCCAGTTGGTATCATTATTAATAGCAACCTTAATTGGTTTATTATCAAGCTCAATTAGCTTACTAATCTCGTTGTCAAACTGTTGTGCTGAATTTGAATACACTTTCGATTCAGCTTGATTGGTATAATAGAAAAGGGAAATATAAAGCAGAATAAAAAAAACGCTTGATGAAAATATCAAGAGTAATATTTTAGGATAAGTCTTTCTTACATTCATTTTAACTCACTCTGACGACTACCTCTCGTCTTTTTTTTAAAATTAAAATAAAAACATAGCTAAGGGTTAAGTTTATTAACAATTAATCAAAAAGTTTTAAACAATAGTTTTCATGACTACTTTTTGAAAACACTGTCAATTACCTGAAAAATTTTTTCCTTGTCTAAAGGTTTGGTAATATAATCTGTAAAACCGGCGTTGAGCACACGCTCTTTATCCTCTATCGAGGAATGGGCAGTTTGGGCAATAATAGGCATATTGGGTAGAAACATCTTTATTTTCTCAAAGGCCGCATAACCATCCATAATGGGCATTTTTATATCCATAAACACAAGATTAATTGCTGGATTGGTTGAACAAATAGTTACCGCTTCTTGTCCATTAACTGCTCTAATAATGGTGTAATTTCGTAACTGAAGTATTTTTTTAAGTAGTAAGAAATTGATGTTATCATCTTCTGCGACCAAGATTACCTTCTCGTAATTGGCTTCCAAATCTACTATCATCTCCGAAACTTTCTCCTCGACTTTGGTTAAGTCGTATTGTAAGGGAATCGAAAACTCGAATTCAGAACCCCGTCCAACTGCAGAATTTACAGAAATAGTGCCGCCCAACATCTCCACGTACGCCTTACTGATTGACAGTCCCAAACCTAAGCCACTCAACTCCACAGAAAAGTCATCCTCTACACGTCTAAAACGGTCAAAAATTACATTTAGGTTCTTTTCGTCAATTCCGACTCCAGAGTCTTTCACGTTAAAATAAATCTTGCTTTCTAGATCATCCACCCGATATCCAAATGCTACCGTACCTTTTTCCGTATACTTCACTGCGTTGGTAATCAAGTTAGTTATGATTTGACGAAGTTTGATTTTATCTGATAGGATGTTCTTTGAAACTGGATGTGTTTCTTTTATCAACTCAAAAGTTATCTTCTTATTTTTCGGAATCGTCACTTTAATAGCTTCATACCATTCTTGACAACACGCATCTAGATCAAAACCAACCAGCTTTGGTGCTATCTGCTGCGCATCAATTTTTGACATTTCAATTAAATCCTCAATAATCGAAACTAAGTTACTACCACTGTTTCGAATGATTTTTATGTATTCCGATTTGTCTTCCTCACTGAGTTTCTTGTCATTGAGCAAATCGCTAAAGCCAACGATCGCATTCATCGGTGTTCGTATTTCGTGTGATAAATTGGCTAGGAACGAAGACTTCAAGTTATCGCTTTCTTCCGCTTTCTTTATAGAAATTTCGAGTTGTTTTCGTTGATTATTATTCTCTTCAAACAAATTTCCAATATATCCAAATTCACCAGGCTCAGATTTTAATTCATCGATTGCATTTTGATTTCCCGTTTCCAAAACCTTGGTAATGCTTTTAAGTGGGGAATAAACCCATTTTTTTGAAAAATATAAATAGACCATTAAATTGATAAAAAAAGCAGCTACGATGATAGTCAAGATTTTCTTGGTACTTCTAAAATCCAAATCAAAAGGACGCTTAAATGCTAATTGCCCTACATCTTCATTTCGCCAATTTTTTAGTTTTTTGTAAATAATAATCGACTCAATATCTGCTGCTGGCAATAGACTAGCGGCGACTAGCCTGGTCTTTGAATTACTTATTTTATCGAGATTCTCTAGAAATGGACGGTTAATCAATCGTGCCATAATGAAGTAACCCGCTGGCAAAGTTTTTACTTTTTTAGGATCTTCGGAAGTATGAATCGTTGCGCCAAAAATCTCAACTGTTCCCTCTGGAATTTGAATATAAAAACGCATTAATTTGTCTTTATATAATTTCTCAAAAACAGATTTGGGAAGAAAATCAGTCGACTTGATATTGGACGTTGTTACTTTACTAACTAGTTGCTGATCTAAACCATAAATTCCGATATAATCGACCTCATAAGTTTCAAATTCTCTAACTATAAAATCATTAAACCATGTTTGATCTTTAGTCGTAATAAATCTCACCAATGCAGTCCAGTAGGTAATATCTTTTATGGTCGCTATGTGGGTTCTTGAATTCAGTTCAAACAAAGACGAAACCTCGCTGTTATACTGATTGTAAGTTGTCTTATAAACCTCCTTTTCTTTTTGTACGGTGTAGGCATAAAGGGATAAGTACAGAATCAAAAACAATATGCTTGTCCCAATGATAAGTAATAAGAGTTTAGAATAGGTATTGAGGGCAACGTTTTTCATCATAGAGTCAAAATACCGTTATTGTAAATCTAATATTTGTTAAATATAAAAAATTAATTGCGACTTTGTTTTTAAAAAGACAAAATATCTTACGTATTGCAAATCCTACTGCATTGCTAGATGATCTATTTCTGCTTTCTTTAGCATTTTTAGTTTATGATTAAATGTATTTGTTCGCTTATTTTTTCGAATAAAGCTAGTATTCCATTTATATCAAAAAATCATTCTGCTCAATGCATGCGATGACCTTAAAGTATCTTTGAAAAGCCAATACTAAATCGTCCTCTACTTTGAAAAAAAAACGCTAATCAATAACCTGATTAACGCTTTTTTTTATTGTAAGATTTTGGAACGTGAGATTAGAATCATGCTAATTGCGATGGAATGCCTTTCGCTATGACCTGAAAAGCCAATCCTTTAATCTAAAAAAGTCTACAACGGAATATTTCCATGTTTTCTATCCGGGCGAATACTCACTTTATGCTCCAACATGCTAAAAGCTTTGATTAATTTTTTGCGCGTGTCTTGCGGCAAAATAACTTCATCGACAAAACCTCTTTGTGCCGCAGTATATGGATTGGCGAACAAATCTGCATATTCCGCCTCTTTCTCTAACAATTTCGCCTCTGGATTGGCCGCTTCGCTAATTTCTTTCTTGAAGATAATTTCACTCGCGCCTTTCGCTCCCATTACCGCGATTTCCGCTGATGGCCACGCAAAATTCATGTCGGCTCCGATGTGTTTGGAATTCATTACATCATACGCGCCACCATAAGCTTTTCTAGTAATTACGGTCACTCTCGGCACCGTAGCTTCGCTCAGCGCATACAATAATTTCGCACCGTGAACGATAATTCCGTTCCATTCTTGATCGGTGCCAGGTAAGAAACCAGGAACATCTACTAACACGAGTAACGGAATATTAAAGCAGTCACAAAAACGAGTAAAGCGTGCGGCTTTGATTGAACTTTTCACATCCAAACAACCCGCTAAAAACATCGGATTATTGGCTACAATTCCGACACTTCGACCGGCAATTCTGGCAAATCCAACAATGATATTTTCTGCAAAATCTTTATGAATTTCAAAAAACGAATCTTCATCAATCACGCCTTTGATGACTTCATGCATATCGTAAGGTTTGTTCGCATTATCCGGAACAATCGTATTGAGTTGCGGACGCATTTCATCATTCAATACATACGCTAACTTGGGCGTTGTTTCTTTATTATTTTGTGGAATGTAACTCAACAACGTCTTAATATCCTCTAAACAAGATACGCCGTTTGGAGAAGTCGTGTGCGCCACCCCAGATTTGGTCGAATGGGTAATTGCACCACCTAAAGCTTCCGAAGTCACTTCTTCGTTGGTTACGGTTTTCACGACATTCGGACCCGTCACAAACATATAACTGTTGTTTTCAACCATCATCGTAAAATCGGTCATGGCAGGTGAATAAACGGCACCACCAGCGCAAGGTCCCATGATTGCTGAAATCTGCGGAATGACACCAGACGATTGCACGTTTCTAAAAAATATATCGGCATAACCGCCGAGCGAACGAACGCCTTCTTGAATTCGAGCGCCGCCAGAATCATTGAGTCCAATCATTGGAGCACCCACTTTGAGCGCCATATCCATGACTTTGCAAATTTTCTCGGCATGCGTTTCTGACAAAGCACCGCCAAAAACGGTAAAATCTTGTGCGAAAATATAAACCAATCTTCCGTTTATCGTACCGTAACCCGTGATAACACCATCGCCATAATACATTTCCTTCTCCATTCCGAAGTCGGTAGTTCGGTGCGTCACGAGCATTCCGATTTCCTCAAATGAACCTTCATCCATTAAGTATTCGACGCGTTCTCTTGCCGTGAGTTTCTTCTTTTCGTGTTGCTTGGCAATTCGTTTTTCGCCGCCACCTAATTTGGCTTGAGCGATTTTATCCTGTAGTTTTTTTATTTTATCTTCCATATTTTATTTTTCTTTACCACATAGAAACATAGCTATTTATTATTTACTAGGGCGTTTCACTTTTAAAAATAAAACATAGCATTGTAAATCAAAAATTGGTCTTACTAAAAATTTACTTTTCTATGTTTCTATGTGGTTAAAAATTAATTACACATTTGGTAAACGAACAATTTTTTGATCTTCTAAATACTGCTGTAGGGCAACCAAAGCAGCAATTTCCGCTTCTTCTTCGCGTTGTTTTTTCAACATCGCAGCATCGTAATATTTCTTAACAAAATGCGTATCAAAATCCCCAGAGCGAAATGCCTCATGTTCGAAAACAAATTTTCCGAATGGCAAAGTGGTTTGAACACCTTCAATTTTATAATCTTCGATGGCTTTCAACATCAGTTGGATGGATTCTTCACGCGTTTTTCCGTAAGTAATCAATTTGGATAACATCGGATCGTAATAAATCGGAATATCCATCCCTTGTTCGAAACCATTATCAACGCGAACACCTTCACCAGTAGGCAATTGATACACATCTAAGTGTCCCACACTAGGAAGAAAATCATTCGTCGGATCTTCTGCATATACACGCAATTCCATCGCATGGCCTCGAATCACTAAATCCTCCTGTTTCATAGGCAAGGCTTCTCCGCGAGCTACTTTGATTTGCAATTCGACCAAGTCGACGCCTGAAATCAATTCAGTCACCGGATGTTCCACTTGCAAACGGGTGTTCATTTCAAGGAAGTAAAAATTGTGTTTGTCATCTAACAAAAACTCAACGGTTCCTGCTCCCAAATAATCACAAGCTTTCGCCACCATAACAGCAGCTTCTCCCATTTTCTTGCGCAATTCCGGCGTGAGGACAGATGATGGCGCTTCTTCGACAACCTTTTGATGGCGGCGTTGAATGCTGCATTCTCTTTCAAAAAAGTACAAGATATTTCCGTAGCTGTCTGCCATCACTTGAATTTCGATATGTCGTGGTGAGGTCACATATTTTTCGATAAAAACCGAGCCGTCTCCAAACGCAGCAGTGGCTTCACTGATGGCACGATTCATTTGCGATTCGAAGTCGATTTCTTTTTCAACTACGCGCATTCCTTTTCCACCGCCACCTGCAGATGCTTTGATTAAGATCGGAAAACCAATAGAGTTAGCCGTTTTCTTCGCTTCATCAATATCGATAATCGCATGGTCAACGCCGGGAACCATCGGAATATTATAATGCATGACCGCTTCCTTGGCTGCCAATTTGCTTCCCATGACGCGAATGGCTTTCGATTTTGGTCCGATAAAAATCAAATTGTTTTTTTCGACCTCTTCCGCAAAATCAGCATTTTCACTTAAGAATCCATACCCAGGATGAATGGCGTCAACGTTTAAGGACTTGGCCACTTCGATGATTTTGTCACCCAATAAATACGACTGATTGGATGGCGCTTCTCCAATCCAAACGGCTTCATCGGCAAACTTTACATGTGGCGCATTTCGGTCGATGGTCGAGTAGACTGCGACAGTTTTAATCCCCATTTTTTGCGCAGTTTTCATTACTCTTATGGCAATTTCACCGCGATTGGCTACTAATATTTTTTTCATTTTTATTTTAAATAATAGATGATAGAAAATAGATGATAGATGATAGAAGCTTAGTTGTAAGATTGTCTATTATCCATCTGTCTATTATCTCTTTGTCTTTTTTTATTCAAACTCAATCATCAATTGTCCTTTATCAACCGCATCGCCAACTTTGACCGCAATCGATTTGATCACGCCATCGCGAGGAGAAAGGAAGCTGTTTTCCATTTTCATGGCGGAAAGGATGATGAGATTGTCGTTTTCTTTGACGGATTGTCCCACTTCAACACTAATTTCCAGAATCAATCCTGGCATCGGTGCTTTGATGGAATTGATGTGTTTTGATTTTCCTTTTTCAAAGCCCATCTCCGCAATCAATTGATCTAACGCATCGGAAATTACCACTTCATAAGTGTTGTTGTTGACCTTGACGCTATAACTTTTTTGGGTAAAATGGGACTGAATAATTTCAGCTTGAAAAGGTTTTTTTTGATGAAGAATATGGAATTTATTGGTTTCCACACTTACGGCATCGAGTTGTGAGATGGCATCTTTGTTAAAATCATAAGTATACGCATCATTCACTTTTACTTTATAATCAGTACTCATAAATGATAAATTTGAAATGTAAATTTAGAGATAAAAATATTTCTAATTGTACATAAAAATCATATTAATGTAAAATAATAAGCACTATTTTAAAAAAATCACAAAACGAGCCAACCAAATTCTCGTAAAGTCATCAGCGGTTTTGAAAACCAAAACAACTCAAAATCTTGAAAATGAGTTTCAAAGTCTGATTTGAGTTCATGAAAAGTTGTGATTTTCGCATGGGCAATAGAAGTCTTTTCTAATGCGCCAACCAGCCACTCGCCTTCTCCCCGATTGGTTTGAATTGCAAAAGTTTCTTTCTTGTCATGAAAAGTCAATGACATCATTTCCCAAGAATTGCTCTTTTTAGATTTGGTAAAGGTTTCAATTGCCGGTTTTCCGCCGAGCCAAATGATTTTCGCAGTAGGTTTGATTTTAAAATCTTCGCCTTGATGAAGCGCATTGTATATAAAGTCCGGTTGAATCTTCGTTTTGGGAATTTTGAAATCAAACCAATCTTGCAACGGATAATCGAAACAAATACCGTGCATGAAATTATACAACGACTTCTTTAATCCAAAGCTAAATTGATCGTGATCGATCCCTGTCGCATCGGTATAATTGATATCGTTATTGGCGAAAGTTCCAATGACTTCGGTCGCCTTAACAACACCAAACTTGTCCGGATACAAGCCAACTGGACTGTGCGCGGTCATCGCAAACTGATGCCAAAAACCAGATTGCAAAACACCAACTTCAAATAGTTGACGCACCATTTCGAGACTGTCAATCGTTTCTTGAACGGTTTGTGTTGGATAACCATACATTAAGTATGCATGAACCATGGTTCCGGCTTCGGTGAAATTTCGTGTAACTTTGGCGACTTGTTCAACAGTAACACCTTTGTCGATCAGCGCTAAAAGACGGTCAGACGCGACTTCTAGTCCACCTGAAACGGCGATGCAACCAGAAGCTTTGAGCAACAAACACAAGTCTTTGGTAAAGCTTTTTTCAAAACGAATGTTCGTCCACCACGTCACCACCATTTTCCTACGAATAATTTCTAAAGCCACTTCACGCATGAGTGCCGGCGGTGCGGCTTCGTCGACGAAGTGGAAACCAGTTTCGCCTGTTTTGGCCACCAATTCCTCGATTCTATCTACAATAAGTTTTGCAGCGACCGGTTCATAGATTTTGATGTAATCCAAAGAAATATCACAAAATGTACATTTTCCCCAGTAACATCCATGTGCCATCGTTAATTTATTCCATCTTCCATCGCTCCACATGCGGTGCAT
>CALPOS020000008.1 GCA_943325255.2 Sphingobacterium thalpophilum | reverse complement strand
GTTTCTTTTCCATTGGCATCTTTATCATAAACGTAACCCTTAGCGAACTGCGTTCTAAAATTTGCAAAGAATGAGTAGTACCAATATCCAACTGCTTTTTTTCCTAGGACGGAATTGTATTCGAATCGGTCATCTGTTTTCTTCTGAAAATCAGTGTTTTTTGTTTGTAGAAGACCATATGATGCAATGACTTTGTTGTCCCAAGTCAAATCATTTTTTTTGTAATTGAAATCGTAGTTGACCCCAACATTTCCAGACATATTGTTTTCACCTCCAGCTAACCAATTATTGAAATTTGATTGATTAAAAAGAAAAATTAAGTTGCCTTTTCTTTTCCAACCATTCTTCGTGGTGTCACTAATTTTACTTACTGTTTTATCGGTATTGCTGATGATTTCCTTTTCTGCATCTTGCGCTTGAGCACCTGCTATTACTGTAAAAAAGGAAACAAAAAGTAAAAATTTCTTCATGGTTTTGATTTTTATTTATCAACCAAAGGTAAAAAATCTGTCAAATCCACAATGAAATTATCATCATTTATTCTTTTTGTATAAAGGAACCGCCGAACAAGCTTCGCCGTACATGATGCTTTTCGCGACGGGTTGAAGGTACTGGATAGCAAGTAAGTAAGCGCTTCGAGGCACTGGTTTTTTAGAGCAACCTTTTAGAATTACAGGCTTATTCTCGTATTGGGAATAATCTAATTTTGGCAAAGATTCTTGGTATAAGGCTGTTTCTAAATCTTCTAGTGTTCCGAAAACAATTCTTTTTGCAAACGGAATTAAATGACTCGTCACTAAGATTGACGCCCAAGCTGGAATAATAATGTCTTGACCACTATAAACCGCAACATATTGATTTTGATACTGCGTCCAATCGTGGGATAGAAGTGCCGCTCTAAAATCTTTCTCTTTTAAAAGAATTCCTTCATACAGCCATTGTGAAATATCTAGCTGCAGACGCTCGCCCTCCGGATAATAGTCCTCTAAATCGAAAACTTCTAAGACGCTATTCGCAACTTTATTTACAATTTCGTCTTGCATACTACAGCATTCCTAATTCTAGTTTTGCTTCTTCACTCATTAAGTCCTTGCTCCATGGCGGATCGAAAGTGATCTCTACTTCCGCATCTTTTACGTTTTCAATGGCTTTTACTTTCTCTTCTACTTCTCTTGGAAGTGTTTCTGCTACTGGACAATTTGGAGAAGTCAACGTCATTAGAATTTTTACTTCATAATCTTCATTGACCATAACATCGTAGATCAATCCCAATTCATAGATGTCTACAGGAATTTCTGGATCATATATGGTTTTTAATTTTTTGACGATGGCTTCGCCTAATACCGTTGTGTCTATTTCTTGTTCCATAATTTTATAACTAATTAAGTTTGTCTTTATCCAATCTTTTATTTCCTTATAATCCTTGGATGTTTGACTGTCTTTATGAACCATTTAAGGGTTATAAGAAAATATAAGGTTATTCTCGAATGATTATTTATTCTTCAAGATTTCTAAAGAATTCATTCACATAGGTTTTTTGTCCTTCTTTATAAATATTGGTAACATTGAAGTTTATTATCAATCCAATTGGTGCCTTAAGAAGCTTCATGTAGGTTATTAATTGAGCCTCATGAATGGGCAAAACTCTTTCTATTTCTTTTAATTCTACAACCAAACAATTCTCGACGAATAAATCACATTTTAAATTAGCTTCAACCTCAATTCCTTTGTAATTAATTGGTAAAGTCAACTCAGATTGAAAACTAAAACCTTTGTCTGACAACTCTTTAATCAGACATTTATGATAAACGTTTTCTAAAAGCCCTGGTCCTAAATGTTTATGAACTTCAATCGCAGCACCATTAATATGGTATACTAAATCCTTCAAATATGTCTTTGACATTATATTCATGGCGTTTCATCTTTTTAATTATTGTGGCGTTTAAAATCAATTACTCTTATTTATAAATTAGAATCTCTATTTACCATATAAGGATTATAAGAAAATGTAAAGAAAATTTACTAGATGAATTCTATGAATTTTTTTACTTATATGCGGTCAACTTACTTTTTTGAATCGTATGCCAACGCATACATTTTTATTTGTTTTATCATCGAAACCAAACCATTGGCTCTTGTTGGAGAAAGTTGTTCCTTCAATCCAATTTTATCAATAAATGCTGTGTCTGCTTCCAATATATCGTTTGCTTTCTGATTTGAAAAAACACGAATCAATATAGCGATGATGCCTTTTGTAATAATAGCATCACTGTCTGCGGTAAATATAATTTTTCCGTCTTTTTCTTCGCTATGCAACCAAACTTTCGATTGACATCCTTTGATGGTGTTTTCGTCGGTCTTGTATTTTTCTTCAATGAGCGGGAGGCTTTTTCCTAAATCAATAGTATACTGAAATCGCTCCTCCCAATCGTCAAACATAGAAAACTCATCGATAATTTCCTCTTGTATTTCTTGTATTGTCATTCGTTTGGCAATGCTAGTTGTGTAATTCTATTGACTAATTTTTCGATTTCTAACGGTGGATTTCCGTGGTCAAATCCGTTAGTTTCATATGTTTTTCCTTTATAAATGACTTTGATGTTACCGATTGCAGCTCCGTCATAAAATCTTTTTTCGGTTGGTCCTTTTAGATCTTTAAAACCCTCTAAATCTGCGTCTTGAAATGCCTCAATAATTTTCTTCCAATCTGCTTTAGATATTGTCTGTTGGACTAATTTTTCATCTCCGTTTCGGTCTTTTGTTACCGTGAATTTCTGGTTTTGAACCACGATTTGCTGGTAAAACCCTCTTGTAGTAGCTGTATATTCGATAATGGCAGATTCAATATCTTGCTTTTGTTCAGCATCGCAGCCTTTCCCCAAAAATATAGTCAAAAATACTAAGGATAGTAGTTTCATAATAGTGTTTAATGTGTATCGTTTTATTCGCCAAAAGTGAACAAAACTGGCTTTAAATTTTTACAAGAATAATCAATCTCTACTAAATTAGATCCAATTGGTGAAAAGATATTACTTTTTTGGGGGCAATGAGCCATCTTTTCTCATTTGATTGACAATTTCATTAATGATGTTCCTGGTAGTTTCATCAATCTTACCAGATATATCAGAAGATTTTGTTGTTCCTGACCAAATCAATTTATTGTTTCTTAATGAGAAAATATTTGTTTCAATAAAATAATATGTGTTTTCAACATAATATCCTAGATCATAATAAAAAGGGGAATAATAACCATACCATCCGCCAAACATAGTGCCATATCCATTATAATTCCCGAGATAAGGATTTGCATAATATAATGACGTATTCATTCCGGCAACATAATCAGTTTCCACTTTAGTATCTGCCAATCTTAAAGTAACAACTCCATCAAAGTTCTCTAAATTTAATAGCTTTATCAAAAGATCTTGTGTGATGTCTTTATTGCCTTGATGCAAATAATTAAAAGAAGTTTTAAAAATCGGATTAAATTCATGAAAATTAGTTTCTACAACCCTTCTGGTAACATCATCTTTTAAAAGCGCAACAACCAAAACTTTTTTAAATTGTTCACTAGCAATAGAAGTACTTGGATCTTTCCAGCTATTTACAATGGTTGTATTACTACTACTGCAGGAGAATAAAATGGAGGCAACTAATAAGCTAATGGTTTTTTTCATAATAAAAAAGATGCTATTTCAATACAATGTTAATATTCTAATTTTTAAAGTTATTTTATTCTATCAACTTCCAATTTAGCCAATCCTTCTTCATTAACATAAAGTTGCAAAGGAACAATAGTTAAACCTTGTTTTTATAGGGTTTTTTCTGAACTTATAAGTTTTTTTGGCACAATAAAAGTTTGTGTTCACTGTTAGCTTTATGAATAAAACGAGTGCCTTTTGAATCATCTTAAAGATCTGAACAGATAACAAACGATTTATGATTTGAACTCTTTTAATTCAGTAACTTCCAAGGATTTTGTACATCAGCGCAAATGTATAAACAAAAATCAGCATCTCATACATTTAATAACTTTAGTTCTGATATTTGATAAATGGTAGTGATATGTCTTTTTTATAGTCGTGTTCGTTTTTATTCAACGATAGTGAACTTTATACAATTGTGGTAAATTTTCACAAGCAAATAGTGTTTTTAGCTTAACATTGTTTTCGCTTTCTTTATCGCTTCAACCATAACGTCTATTTCTTCTTTTGTATTATAAAATGCAAATGAAGCTCTAATGGTTCCTGGTATTTGATAAAAATCCATAATAGGTTGTGCACAGTGATGTCCGGTTCGAACTGCAATGCCTTTTTTGTCAATGATAGTTCCAATATCATACGGATGGATTCCCTCAACATTGAACGAAATTACGGAAGTTTTTTCTTTTGCGGTTCCAAAAATTTTCAACCCTTCTATTTCCATAAGTTTCTTGGTTCCGTAATCAAGTAATTCTAATTCGTACGCGGCAATTGCTTCAAAACCAATTGAATTCATATAATCTACAGCTACACCCAGTACGATTCCTCCTGCAATGTTGGGCGTTCCCGCTTCGAATTTGTGTGGTAATTCTGCATAGGTCGTTTTTTCGAATGTGACGGTTGCAATCATTTCGCCACCGCCTTGATAAGGTGGCAGTTTGTTGAGCCAGTTTTCCTTACCGTATAAAATTCCAGTTCCTGTGGGTCCGCACATTTTGTGTCCAGAAAACACATAAAAATCGCAGTCTAAATCTTGAACATTAGGTTTTAAGTGCGGCACTGCTTGCGCGCCATCAATTAGAACGGGCGCTCCTACTTCATGCGCTTTTCGAATCATATCGCGAATTGGATTGATGGTTCCTAACGCATTTGAAATATGATTTACCGCTACAATCTTGGTTTTGGATGATAATAATTTTTCGTACTCGCTTTGAATGAGTTCTCCCGATTCGTTCATCGGAATGACTTTTAAAGTCGCTCCAGTTCGCTCGCATAACATTTGCCACGGTACAATATTACTATGATGTTCTAAACCAGACACCAAAACCTCATCGCCGGGTTTAACAATCGCTGCAAAACCAGCTGCAATTATATTTACAGCGTGCGTTGTTCCTGAAGTAAAAATAACTTCACAGGAACTTTTAGCATTGATGTGTTCTTTGATTTTTTTTCGAGATTCCTCATACGCATCAGTAGCCAATTGACTTAACGTATGTACACCTCGGTGAATATTGGCGTTGATTTCGCTGTAATATTTTGCATAGGCGTCAATCACAACTTGAGGTTTTTGCGAAGTGGCTCCGTTGTCAAAATACACCAGTGGTTTCCCGTTTACCGTTTGGGAAAGGATGGGGAATTCGGCTCTAATTTTATGAATATCAAACATGGTTTCTTGTGAAAAATCAACAAACAAAAGTAGTTGAATTGGATTAGAATTTTAGCAAACAGTTGTTAATAAATTCGGAGCGATTGTTATTGTTTTTTGCTCGCAAAGAAGCAGAGGCGCAAATAATCTATTTCTGTTTTGGGTGATTTTTCAATCGATTCGAGATGCCCTAGCCCCGATAGCAGCGATATCCTTTTGTGCTAGAATTTACCTCATCTATTCGCTCCGCTCTTGTGGCACAAAAGATGTAGCGGATAGCGGGATTAGCTCCTAATGAACTACAAATCAAAACCGATTTTTACGCCTAATTTGGTAGCGATGATTTTCGTGATCCTTTGCTTGAGTTCTGGTATTTTGATGCTTTCAATTACGGCATTCGAGAATGCATACATCAACAATCCTTTCGCTTCTTTTTTTGGAATTCCGCGCGACTGCATATAAAACATAGCCGTCTCGTCTAGTTGTCCAATCGTACAACCGTGCGAACATTTGACATCGTCGGCAAAAATTTCCAATTGTGGTTTGGCGTTGATCGTGGCTTTATCACTCAATAGAATATTGTTGTTCTTTTGGAATGCGTTGGTCTTTTGCGCTTCTTTTTCTACGTAAATTTTTCCGTTGAAAACGCCAATTGAGCTGTCAGAAAAAATGCCTTTATAATCCTGGAAACTTTCGCAGTTCGGCTGCGCGTGATGCACTAAGGTATAATGATCTACGTGTTGTTTTTCTCCAATAATCGTAATTCCGTTGAGATGACTTTCTATTCGTTCGCCAAAATGATAGAAATTAAGATTGTTCCGCGTCAAATTTCCTCCGAAACTGAAAGTATTTACGTGCACGTGGCTTTCTTGTTGCTGCGACACATAAGTATTGTCGATTAACGAAGCGGTGTGATTGTCGTTTTGAATTTTATAATATTCAACAATAGCTCTTTTTTGTGCAAAAATCTCTGTGACTGCATTGGTTAAAACCGCGTTTTCGTTGAGACTTTGATGTCTTTCGATAATTTGAACATGTGAATTTTCTCCAACAATCACCAAATTTCTGGGTTGCACTAAAAGTGCCGCTTCACTTCCTGTAGAGAAATACATGATTTCGATTGGCTTATCAGCCACTTTACTTTTAGGAATATTGATGTAGGCGCCTTCACTTGCGAAAGCCGTGTTTAGAGAAGTTAGACTATCGTCTTTACTCGCAGCTTGGTTAAAATAGCTGTCGATAATCATTTTGTATTTTGGCTTGTTAAGTGCTGAAGACATTAAACAAACATCTATTCCGTCGTGTGTGGTTGAGGACAAGAAGGAACTAAAAATTCCGTCAATAAAAACCACTTTATAAGTGTCGATTTCGTGTAGGAAATATTTTTTTACATCGGCAAATTGAATCGTGTTTTCGTTTTTTGGGAAAACCGTAAAGTCATTTTTAAGCAACGTGTTTAGTGACGTGTATTTCCATGCTTCTTCTTTTTTCGTTGGAAAGCCTTTACTTTCAAAATTATTCATAGCCGAAGTTCGGATATTGTGTAAATCGGCGTCTACATCAACTCGTTCTTCGAAAGCCATAAAAGAGGCGATGAGTTTTTCTTTTAATTCCATTGGAGTTGTCGGTTATCGGTTGTCGGTTGTCGGGCCAGTAGTTAATTACTGATAACAGACAACTAAACTTTTTCTATGCTTCTTGTTCTTGTTTGATCCAGTCGTATCCTTTTTCTTCGAGTTCATAGGCGAGTTCTTTCCCGCCTGACTTCACAATTCTACCGTTGTATAAAACGTGAACAAAATCGGGAACGATATAATCTAAAAGTCTTTGATAATGCGTGATGACGATGACTGCGTTGTTTTCGCTTTTCAGTTTATTAACGCCGTTGGCAACAATTCGCAACGCATCGATGTCTAATCCAGAATCGGTTTCGTCTAGGATAGCGATTTTCGGCTCGAGCATTGCCATTTGAAATATCTCATTTCTTTTCTTTTCACCACCTGAAAAACCTTCGTTGAGCGAACGAGATAGAAACTTACGATCGATTTCTAATAATTCTGATTTTTCACGGATGAGTTTTAGCATTTCATTGGCGGGCATTTCCTCTTTTCCGTTGGCTTTGCGCGTTTCATTGATGGCTGTTCTCATGAAATTGGTTACCGAAACGCCTGGAATTTCAACTGGATATTGGAAAGAGAGAAACACTCCTTTGTGAGCGCGTTCTTCTGGAGCCAAATCCGCTAAATCTTCACCATCTAAGAATACTTGTCCGTCGGTTACTTCGTAATTTTCATTTCCTGCAATGACTGCTGAAAGTGTACTTTTACCAGAGCCGTTGGGACCCATAATTGCGTGAACTTCACCAGCTTTCACTTCAAGGTTGATTCCTTTTAATATTTCTTTGTCTTCGACTGAAGCGTGTAGATTTTTTATGCTTAACATTTTTATTTTTTATTTTAAACCATTAAGGGATTAAGATTCATGAAGTGCGTTTATCCTACGCTGCCTTCAAGCGAAATTTCTAATAATTTTTGAGCTTCTACCGCAAACTCCATGGGTAATTTGTTGAGGACATCTTTACTAAATCCGTTTACAATCAAAGCAATGGCTTTTTCTGTTGGAATTCCACGTTGGTTACAGTAAAATACTTGATCTTCACCAATTTTTGAAGTGGTTGCTTCGTGCTCTATTTTGGCTGTTGGGTTCTTGCTTTCGATGTATGGGAAAGTGTGTGCGCCACAATTATTTCCCATTAACAGCGAATCACATTGAGAAAAATTTCGAGCGTTTTCAGCACGAGCACTAATTTGAACCAAACCTCGGTAACTATTTTGAGATTTACCTGCAGAGATTCCTTTTGAAATAATGGTCGATTTGGTGTTTTTTCCCAAGTGAATCATTTTCGTCCCAGTATCTGCTTGTTGGAAATTATTGGTCACTGCAATTGAGTAAAATTCACCCACTGAATTATCACCTTTTAAGACACATGACGGATATTTCCATGTGACCGCCGAACCTGTTTCGACTTGTGTCCAGGATATTTTGGCGTTTTTCTCGCACAAACCTCTTTTGGTCACAAAGTTAAATACGCCACCTTTTCCTTCCTTATTTCCTGGATACCAATTTTGAACTGTCGAGTATTTAATTTCAGCATCATCTAGAGCAATGAGCTCCACCACCGCCGCGTGCAATTGATTTTCATCTCGACTTGGAGCCGTGCATCCTTCTAAATAAGACACATAGCTTCCTTCATCTGCAATGACCAAAGTTCTTTCAAACTGACCTGTTCCCGCTTGATTGATTCTGAAATATGTTGATAATTCCATTGGGCAACGAACGCCTTTCGGAATATAACAAAAAGAACCGTCTGAAAAAACAGCAGAATTTAAAGCTGCGTAGAAATTATCTTTTTGCGGCACCACCGTTCCCAGATACTTTCTTACCAATTCAGGATGTTCGCGAATCGCTTCGGAAATACTCATAAAAATAATTCCTTTTTCGCCCAATGTTTTTTTGAATGTCGTGGCAACGGAAACAGAATCCACTACAATATCCATCGCAACGCCTGAAAGCATCTTTTGTTCATCGATGGAAATACCCAGTTTTTTGAATGTCTCTAGCAATTCAGGATCAACTTCATCAAGGCTATCGTATTTCGCTTTGCTTTTTGGAGCAGAATAATACGAGATGGCTTGAAAATCTGGCTTTTCGTAATGAACATTAGCCCACTCGGGTTCTTTCATTTGTTCCCAAGCACGGAAAGCGTCTAACCGCCAGTCGGTCATCCATTGTGGCTCTTCTTTTCTAAGCGAAATTGCACGAACAATGTCTTCGTTGAGGCCGACAGGGAACGTGTCCGAGTCGATATCGGTATAAAATCCGTATTCGTACTCTTTATTTTCGAGTTCGATTTTTAAATCATCTTCAGTGTATTTTGGCATAATTGGTTGGCTGATTTATAATGAAAATGATTCTCCGCAACCGCAAGTTCGACTTGCATTTGGATTATTAAAAACGAATCCTTTTCCGTTTAATCCGCCTGAAAACTCTAAAATAGTTCCGGCTAGATATAGAAAAGATTTTTTCTCTACTGCAATTCTTACTTGATTTACTTCAAATACTTTATCGGTTTCCCCGATTTCTTTATCGAATTTCAATTCATAAGACAACCCCGAGCAACCGCCACTTTTAACGCCAACACGAACATAGTCTTTGGAAGCGTCAAAACCGTCATCTTTCATCATGTCGATGATTTTCTTGCTTGCTGTATCTGATACTTGTATCATATCTAATTTGCTTTGATATTATTATTTGGACGTTGTTCAATTCGAGGAAACAGTCTTGAAAAAACGATCTTGATTTCCTTATATTGATTTTGTCTAAATTAACCGCAAAGATATACTAAAATATACTTTACGAAATAAAGACCCACATTTTTAAATATAATATTAACATAGAAAAAACTGATTTTAACTTTATTTGAAAGTGATTTTTAGTATTTTTCGGATTATAAATGAAACCTTTTTAGAACAAATAATATATGAAACTCTATCCTATAGAAGCTGGTAATTTTAAGTTAGATGGCGGCGCCATGTTTGGTGTCGTTCCGAAAACGATTTGGAATAAAACCAATCCAGCAGATGCTAACAATCTGATAGATATCGCGGCGAGATGTCTATTAGTTGAAAATGGTAATCGATTAATTCTTATTGATACCGGAATGGGGGACAAGCAATCTGAAAAATTTTTCGGTTACTATTCGCTTTGGGGAACACATAGTATTGATAAATCCTTGGCTCGTTTTGGATTTCATCGCGACGATATCACGGATGTTTTTATGACACATTTGCATTTTGATCATTGCGGAGGAAGTGTACAATGGAATTCAGATAGAACGGGCTATGAAGTTGCCTTTAAGAATGCCAAATACTGGAGTAATCAAGATCATTGGGAATGGGCAACCAAACCAAACGCTAGAGAAAAAGCGTCTTTCCTTTCGGAAAACATACTTCCCATGCAAGAAAGTGGACAATTATCATTTATAACAAAAGCCGACTCGAACTTTCTTGAGAACTCTGAATTAAACTTCGGAATCCATTTCGTGGATGGTCACACAGATAAAATGATGATTCCTCAAATCAAATATCGCGATAAAATTATCTGTTTTATGGCCGATTTAATTCCAACCGCAGGTCACATTCCTTTGCCTTATGTCATGGGTTATGATACAAGACCATTATTGACTTTACCCGAAAAAGAGGCCTTTTTAAATACTGCGGCAGATCATAATTATTATTTGTTTTTAGAGCACGATGCTCATAATGAAATTATTACCGTTGAAAGAACTGAAAAAGGAATTCGCTTGAAAGATGTTTTCACGACAAAGGAAATTTTCTAAGTTTAGCAACAATCTAAACATTTTTTTATTTATTTGACGCGTCAACTTTTGACATAGAATCTTTTTACAATTCGTATGGGAAGTATTGAAACCATTAATTTTTATCTGCTTGACAAAGCGATTAGAACCTATCGGAATTACTCACAAAAGAAATTAAAAGAAAAAGGGTTTAATATCACTGTCGACCAATGGCTGATTATTAAAGTCCTTTTTGAAAACCCGGGGATTCCCCAAATTGATTTGGCTAAGAAAGTGTTTAAGGACAACGCCTCGGTCACCAGAATAATCGATTTGTTGGTGAAAGCAAAGTATTTAGATCGCAAAACAAACCCGAAAGATCGCAGAACATCTATCTTGAAAGTTACTGCTTCTGGAGAACAAATTATTTACAAAGTTCAAGATTTGGTGCTGCAAAATCGAAGAAATGCCCAAGTGGGAATATCTATAGAGGACCTCGAAAATTTAAATCGCACTTTACAGAAAATAATTGTAAATTGTCAATCTTAAAAATCGCTTTAGACTATGTTGAAAATCATCTATTTTGTTACGCTCCTATTTATTGCTTCCATAAAATTTATTTTTTCATTAATTGAATCTTTGTGGCAGTAAATTAAGTTTGGTTTTTTCTTCTGGACTGTCTCGCTTTCGAGACGATGCTATTCATTGGAAGCCGTCCTAAATTATTGTTAACTAAACCTGATTATCTTACTAATCCTAATTATTTTTGACCATTCCTAATTTTATAAAAAATGAACTTAATTAAATCCGCTTATTTTTCAGTTGTTGTTGCATTGGCAATGTCATTTTCCATACAAGCACAGAGCACTTCTGCTTTCGTTACTAAAAAAGGAAAATTAACTGATGAACAACTCAAAAGATGGAGTCATCTTGACCTTGCAAAAGATAGTATTCCAGGAATGAGTGTTGATCGCGTTTACACCGAATTGATCAAAAACAGAAAAAGCAAAAAAATAATAGTTGCGGTTTTGGATTCAGGAGTTGATACTGACCATGAAGACCTAAAATCTGTGCTTTGGACGAATCCGAAAGAAATTGCTGGCAATGGTAAAGACGATGACAAAAACGGTTACGTAGATGATATTCATGGGTGGAATTTTTTAGGCGATGCTAGTCTAGAAAACCTTGAAATGACCCGTATATTAAAAAAAGCGGACGATGGTTCTGAAGTGTATAAATCTGCTCAAGCAGAATATGAAAAAATGTTAGAAGAGAATATGCAAGGCAAACAACAAGTTGACTTTATTTTCAAAGCCAAGCAGACTATTGCAGATTATTTGAAAAAAGACAACTACACTTTAGAAGAAGTTGAAGCGATTGAATCTACCGACGCAACTGTCAATCGAAGTAAACAAGTGATGATGAGTGTTATCGGTCAAACCGGTCCGACCTTTAATGATGACTTGAATGATTACAAAAACCAAGTCTATGATATGCTCAACTACAACCTCAACAAGGAATTTGATGGGAGAAAAGTTTTAGGCGACAATGCAGATGATCTTCGTACCAAGTATTATGGCAATAATGTGGTTTATGGTCCGGACAAAAAAGGTGCGCTGCATGGCACGCACGTCGCAGGTATTATTGCTCAAAGCAGAAACAATAATTTAGGTGGCGACGGAGTTGCAAATGATGTCGAAATTATGGCTATTAGAGCGGTGCCAAACGGAGATGAATATGATAAAGATATTGCTTTAGGAATTCGTTATGCGGTTGACAACGGTGCAAAAGTGATCAACGGAAGTTTTGGAAAAAGTTATTCTCCACACAAGCAGTGGGTTTATGATGCTATAAAATATGCTGAAAGCAAAGACGTTTTAATCATTCATGCTGCAGGAAATGATGGCAAAGACATCGACATTGAAAGTAATTTCCCAAATGATTCTGACGATAAAAAAACAGAATTTGCATCGAACGTTCTTACGGTTGGCGCTTTAAATTATGAATATGGCACTCATATGCTTGCGCCTTTTTCTAACTACGGGAAATTTAATGTAGATGTGTTTGCGCCTGGAATGAAAATTTATGCAACCACGCCAAACAACACCTACAAATACGAGCAAGGAACCTCTATGGCTTCTCCAAATGCTGCGGGAGTTGCAGCATTAATTCGCTCTTATTTTCCGAATCTAAAAGCGAAACAAGTGAAGTATATTCTTATGAATTCCGGAACCGCAGTAGATTCAAATGTTGAAGTAGGCGGAGATCCAAAAGATTTGCGTTCTCTAAGTCAAATTTCGACTTCTGGAAAAATGGTAAATGCATACAACGCTTTTAAAATGGCAGAAGAAATGTCTGTAAAAGCAGCGAAGAAAAAAGTAAGAGGTTAATTTTCGTCACCCTTTTTTTAAAATGAGCTTGTGAGATACTTTATCTACAAGCTTATTTTAATTTTATAAAACATCAAATTTCTAAAATATGAATAAATTCAATCTGCTTTCAATTCTATTTCTTATTGCTGCAATCGGATGGTCCCAAAACTCCAATTATTGGCAGCAAAAAGTTGATTACAAAATGAATGTTGTTGTAGACGTCAAGAACTACCAATACAAAGGCAATCAAACTTTGGTGTACACCAACAATTCTCCAGACACTTTAAAGCGCGTATTTTATCATTTGTATAATAATGCTTTTCAACCGGGAAGTGAAATGGACGCGCGTCTTCAAAGCATTGCTGATCCGGATAGAAGAATGGTAACCAAAAATAAAGTCGGCGGAAAGGAAATCAAAGAAAGTCGTATTGCTAAATTAAAACCAAATGAAATCGGATATTTAAGAATTTCAAATTTTAAACAAGATGGTCAGGATGCTGCAGTACAAGAAGTCGGTACAATCCTCGAAGTGACCTTATCAAAACCATTACTTCCTAACTCTCAAACCACGTTGACTCTAGATTTTGACGGACAAGTGCCAGTTCAAATTCGTCGTTCGGGTAGAAATAATGTCGAAGGTGTCGAATTTTCTATGGCGCAGTGGTATCCTAAAATCGCTGAATTTGATTTCGAAGGCTGGCATGCGGATCCATACATCGCACGAGAATTTCACGGCGTTTGGGGCGACTTTGATGTAAAAATTACGATTGATAAAGATTATGTTTTGGGCGGAAGTGGTTACCTTCAAAACAAAAATGAAATAGGAAAAGGCTACCAAGATTCGGGTGTTGTAGTCACTTATCCAAAGAAAACAAAAACATTGACTTGGCATTTTATTGCGCCAAACGTACACGATTTTACATGGGCAGCAGATAAGGATTATTTGCACGATATCTATCAAATACCAAATGGAGCTACCCTTCATTTTCTGTACAAAAACAATCCGAAAATTATTGATAATTGGAAAAAATCTCAGCCGGAAACTGCACGGTTAATGCAATTTTACAACGAAACTGTCGGTAAGTATCCGTACGATCAATACTCGATTATTCAAGGTGGTGACGGCGGAATGGAATACGCCATGTGTACTTTAATCCTAGGTGAAGGCGAGTACGACGGTTTGATTGGCGTTATTGCCCATGAAATGGCGCATTCGTGGTTTCAACATGTTTTAGCGTCAAACGAAAGCAAACACAGCTGGATGGACGAAGGCTTTACTTCTTTTCTTGAAGATTTGGGGATGAATGAAATTGCAACAAAAAAGACCGCTAATCCGCATGAAGGTTCTTATAAAGGATATTATTTCATGGCAAATTCAGGTAAAGAATTGCCACAATCAACGCATGCAGATCGCTATGATTTTAATCAAATATATGGGATTACCTCCTACAGCAAGGGTGATGTGTTTTTGGCGCAATTAGGATATCTCATCGGAAAAGAAAATTTGATGAAAACCGTGAAAAGATTTTATGCTGATTTCAAATTCAAACATCCAACACCAAACGATATAAAGCGAACTGCAGAGCGTGTTTCTGGTGCCAATTTAGACTGGTATTTAACCGATTGGACGCAAACAACGAATACGATTGACTACGGAATCAAAAATGTAGAAGACAGGGAAAATGCTACCACCGTTACTCTGGAACGAATTGGAAGGATGCCGATGCCGATTGACCTCACCGTGAATTACAAAGACGGAACAAAAGAAACTTTTTACATTCCATTGCGCATGATGAGTTTTGTGAAAGAGAATCCAACGCCAGAAACCAAAAGAACCATCTTGGCAGATTGGGCTTGGGCTTATCCGACATTTACTTTTCAAATTTCGAAACCGTTAAGCAGCGTCGAAAAAATAACAATTGACGAAAGCGGATTAATGGCCGATGTCAAAAGAAGCAATAATGTTTATCCTGAAGAAGTGAAATCAGAAGTGAAAAAATAAAACAACGATACATGAAAAAAGCCTCCCTAAATATTATCGGAAGGCTTTTTTATTGTGATCTATATGTTTATCCTCTTTCTTTTAGCAGTTGTTTCTTCAACTTGAGGATTGTGCTTGTCTCTTGTTCGTTGATTATGAAATGTAAAGTTAATCCGAACCAACAACTGTTTTTTATATTGTTTCCATATTATCTTTCAAAATTCATATACTCCTTCTTTTTGGCGATGGAATAACATGTTCAGGACTATTTTTCGTTACCGTTTTATACGAATCGCTTCGTACCTTTGTCATCTTGTTTAGAAAACCAAAATGAATCATAAATATCCGAAATCAGAACGGCTTAAGAGCAAAAACACGATTGATCTTATTTTTTCAAAAGGAAAATCAGTCTCTAAATATCCTCTTAGGCTAGTTTATGCTGCTGTTGAAACGGATTCCAACCAACCAATTCAAGTTGGCGTTTCTGTGTCAAAAAAACATTTCAAAAAAGCAGTCGATCGCAATTATTTCAAGAGAGTCCTGCGGGAAACATTTCGGACAAACAAATATATCATTTTGAATGCTGTCGACAAACCTTATGCCTTGATGTTCTTTTACCAAAGTGCTGACCGATTGTCTTACGCAGAAATTCAAGAAAAAACGATTCAATTATTTGAAAAATTTAAAGCACAAATCAAGTCCGAAAAAGAAAACTGAAGCATCAACGGTCTGGCAGTTTCTTTAAGGAATTCCCAATAATTATTGTTTTTAATCGTTAAACTTTTATATTTGGTGCTAATTCGAAAATTCGAACTTTTTACATATCCCAATGAAACCATTTTACAACTTTTCTTTCCTTAAAAAAAGATATCTTATCCCGGTTATTTTAAGTGGATTTTTACTTGTTGGCGCCAGTTTTAAAGAAGATTTTTTTGAAGTTGCCAAACAAATTGAAATTTTCACAACATTATTCAAGTCTGTTAACTCTAATTATGTAGACGAAACGAATCCAGGAGATTTGATGGACAAAGCCATAAAGAGTATGTTGGCTGATTTAGATCCATATACCAATTATTTTAATGAACAAGATGTCGTAAAATTCAAGATCAATAATACTGGAGAATATACCGGAATTGGCGCGTTGATTACTCGAAAAGAAGACAAAGTCATCATCAAAGAACCTTACAAAAACTTTCCCGCTGACAAAGCGGGTTTGAAAGCCGGCGATGAAATTATTCAAATTGGTGATGTAGAATTGAAAGACTTTAAAGACGATGCTTCGCAATTACTCAAAGGCGCAAAGAACACCAAAGTTAACCTCAAATTTATCCGACAAGGAAAAGTACTTAACACGCAAATTGTTTTGGATGAAGTGGAGATAAAAGCCGTACCGTTTTTTGGGAAGATTGATGACAAAACTGGCTATATCGTCTTGTCACAATTCAACAATAAAGCGGCTTTAGAAACCAAAGAAGCGTTGGAACAATTAAAGAAAGAAGGTGCTGAAAGAATTGTATTAGATTTGCGAGGAAACCCTGGAGGTCTTTTGAACGAAGCCGTTAGTATTTGCAATCTTTTCCTTCCAAAAAACGAGGTGATTGTAACGACCAAATCTAAAATAGAAAAACACAACAATATCTATAAAACCACTAAAGAACCTATTGATACAGAAATTCCATTAGCTATTATTGTTGATGGCAAAAGTGCTTCTGCTTCTGAAATTGTATCAGGCGCTTTGCAAGATTTAGACCGAGCCGTTATTATTGGCTCACGAAGTTTTGGAAAAGGGCTGGTGCAACGACCTGTCGACTTGACTTACGGAACTCAAATCAAGATTACCATTTCACGATATTACACCCCATCAGGACGATGCATCCAAGCGCTAGATTATTCTCACAAAGATAAAGATGGAAAAGCGATTCGAACAGCATCAGACAAATACAACGCATTTAAAACGCAGAAAGGCAGAACAGTTTATGATGGTGGCGGTATTCTTCCTGATGTTGTTATGGATGAAACTAAACTTAGTCCTATCACTGAAGCACTTGTTAAAAACGATGGAATCTTCAACTATGTAACCGACTATTATTATAAAAATCCAAATCTCGGAACCACGATTCCAACAATTACTGATGCCGATTTTGTGAATTTTAAAGCATTTCTGAAAAAACAGAATTTCAATTTTGATTCTGAATCGGAAGTGGCTTTAAAGAAAATGTTAGATGCAGCAAAGAAAGACAAGATTGACAACGCTATTTCTGCAGAATACAATCAATTGTTAGCTGCTATTCAAAAAAGTGAAGAAACACAATTGAATCAAAATCAAAAGGAAATTAAGAATCTAATTTTAGATGAAATCATCAAACGTTATCAGTACAAAGAAGGTTTATATCAATATTACATTAAGAACAATTTAGAAGTAAAAAAGGCAGTAAGTATTCTTAGTAATACTGCTGACTATAACAAAATCTTAAATAAATAATGGGTCGGTTTTTTACGTTTTTTATAATGTTTTTTTGTGGCTTTCTGTATGCTCAAGAAGAAGTGGTTCAGTCAGTATATTTTGAATTTGACAAGTTCAACTTAGACGAGAAACAAGCCAATACGGTTGTCGACTTTATTAAAAATACGGATTCCACCAGAATTGAATCCATTCAGATATTCGGATATACTGATGATGTCGGAAAAGAAGCTTATAATTTTAAATTGTCCACCAATCGCGCTAACGCCATTCGAGAAAAGCTGATTCAAAGCGGCATAAAAAACAAAATCATTGTCACCATTGAAGGTAAAGGCCGCATCTTAATTGACGATGACGTAGTTGAAAATCTTCCCGAAAAAAGGTCTAAAAATCGCAGAGTTGACTTGGTTCTGAATTTAAAGGCATTGCCTAAAATTGAAATTCCAGGTTTTTATACCACCATTCAAAAAAATCATGTTGTTGGTGATCACGTATATCTTGAAAATTTACTTTTCGAACGCGGAAGCAGTAAACTTACTTTTGAAGCCAAAACACAGCTCGATAAGATTGCAAAATTGCTGCTGAAATACCGAAAACTGGAATTTGAAATACAAGGTCATGTTTGCTGCACGCCACCTTATCAAAAAGAAGCCATTGACCGAGAAACTCGAAAAAGAAACTTATCAAGCAACCGAGCAGAATCTGTTTTTAAATATTTGGCATTTAAGAAAATTGCCAAAACAAGAATGACTTTCAAAGGATATGGCAACTCGGTTCCTTTAGGAAAAGGCTCTGAATACGACCGAAGAGTTGAATTGGTCATCACGAAAATCTAGTTCGCCAATTTCATTTGGATATGCGGAATATCATCTTCCAAGTACGTTTCGCTTGTCACCAAAAAACCGTGGCTTTCATAAAATTTTTGTAGGTATAATTGCGCAGAAATGGTGATTTTCATAGTGTCGAAATACGCTTTGACGGCACGAATTGCTTGTGTCATTAATTCATGTCCCCATTTCTTATCCCGGCAATTCGCTCCTACAACTACGCGACCAATAGACGCTTCGTCAAAATAATCTCCCGCTTTAAAAAGTCTCGCATACGCCACAATTTTTGAATCGTATTCCCCGATTAGATGCAAAGCCTTTCTGTCCTTTCCGTCAATGTCTTGATAGACGCAATTTTGCTCCACGACAAACACTTCACTGCGCAATTGCAGCAAATCATATAGCTCGGCTGTAGATAGTTCCTGAAATCGCTTTATTTTCCATTCTAAACTCATTGCTTGCTTTTTTTTGGGTTTTTAATAAATTCAACCGACTTAATAATCGCTTCTAGTTCGAACATCAAATCTCTCTTCTCTTTGGACGGATCGTAGCAAAACCCTTCCAAAACAAGAATTCGCTTATTGGCGCGGTCAATAATGTTGTAGTTGATAAAAGGACCTGACATAAAATCGTTTTTGAGTTCCCAGGTGCCTTTAGTTTCATATGTTTCTTTCCCCTTGATATTAATATGAAATAAATAAGGCGCATAAGAATCTTCAGTGACCATTTGCGTATTGCTTGCCCTTCCGTGAATATAGAGATTTCCTATAGAATCTCTTTTTCTTATGATACTTTGCGTGATGGGAAGGTTCCTGTTCAACGCTCCGAGAGGGATTTGATAAATTAAGACGCTCGTGTTTCCGCTGGGAATTTCCTTTTTAAGCCAAATAAATTTGCGTCTTTCCAAAACATAATTGTAACCGATTGGAATTCGAAGGTCGATCTTGAATTTTCTTCTGATCTTTTTTGTGTTAATCGTTGCCGTATCAATGACACGTTGGTTTTCCTCAATTTCGGTTTGCCGCATTTTAGAAATAATTGTTGTCGTGTTTTTTTCAATTAAGTCCAAAATAATTGGCGTTGTCTTACCAGAAATATGAATAACATTCTGAGGGCTTGCATACTCATTTTCTATAATTTCAAACCAGTTCTTCGCCTCTTTTTTGATGACAATAATATTTCTAGAATTGGTCATAAAACCCTCCAATAGTTTAACTGGAAATTGATTGATTGTAAAAAGAGGTTCCTCTTGCGGAAGTCCGATAACTGGTGAGGCGAATTTATTTCGAATAGTATCTCCAATTTCACCATTCCAAAGCGGATCGTCAATAATGACAGAAATTGTATTAATCTTACCAGAGGTTTTTTCTTTCTCTTTGTTATTCTTAAGATGGCAAGATTGAAAAAAAACGGAAAAAATAAGCACAAAAAAAAGGGCTTTTTTCATATTGTGTTTACTATGAAATAAGCCCTAAATTTAGTTAGTTTTTTTTAACTATCCGTTTATTTTTAATTTCATTCCTGGTTTTAGAGCATTGCCATTAATTCCATTCCATTTTTTGATGTCTGAAACGCTTACTCCAGGATACTTTTTAGCAATACTAAAAAGCGAATCGCCTTTTTTCACATAGTAATGATCGTCTTCTCTATCCACTTTAGAAAGCTTTTCCTTTTTCGATGATTTCTCTGCAATGGTTTGATTGTTATCCACAACTAATTTCTTAGCAACAATTAGCTTGTCTCCTAACTGAATATTATCATCAGATAGTTCATTCCACAGCTTGATATCAGAAACGGCTACATTATTTTTTCTGGCAATACTACCTAAATTATCTCCTGCTTGAACCGTATATTCTACAGTTCTAATTTCAGTTTTAGGAGCAACTTGTGTCTTATCGTCTTTATTAGTGATGTCTGCAATTTTCAGTTTGCTCTCTAATTGAATGGTGTTGTCTTGCAAATTATTCCACTTTTTCAATTCATCAATAGTAATATTGTGCTTTTTAGCAATCGTTGACAAATTATCACCTTGTTCTACGATATAAAAATCTTCTGGTTTCTCGGTACTTTCAACCGCTTCTTTTTTAGATTTCTCAGTTGCGGCAATGTTCTCTGATTTTACTAATTTCTTCACTGTTGTAACAACACGTTCATTGGTAATAATTTTCAGACTCTTTCCTAATGCTACATTGTTGTTTTTTAGCTTATTCCATTTTTTGATATCAGACATCGCAACATCATACTTTGCCGCAATTTCGCTCAAATTATCCCCTTTTTTCACTTTGTGAAATTTAGTAACATCTTGAAACGAAACTACTTTTTCTTCCTTGTAAACTTTCTGATCTTTCGGCGTCAATTGTGCTATAGCAGTAGTAACTGTCGTTGTTGACTTTGAAACACTTGCAACTGCAGTAGAATCTGCTTTAGGTTTCTTAACTCGAGCGGCAATTCTCTCGCTGGTAATAATTTTTAATTTTCTTCCCAATGGTGCTTTATTGCTCTTCAGTTTGTTCCATTTCTTTATATCCGACATCGAAACATCATAGCGATTGGCAATTTCACTTAAATTATCGCCGCGCTTGACTTTATGAAATTTAGTTCTAGAAACCGTATAGCTTTCACCACTTTCTATAGAATCACGAGACGCTAAAGAAGTTTGGAAACGAGAAAATGGTCTCTCACGTTGATCTAGCTCGTGCTGAACATAAGCATATATTTTTTCTTCATTGGAAGTAAAAACAGCTATTTTATCTAAAGGTAATCTCAAAAAGTGTTTATTGTCGAAATATGCGGGCACCACATTTAACTTGAATTGTGGATTCAACATTTGTAATTGAGCCACAGGAATATCAAGTAAATCGGACAGTTGTTTGAAAGAGATTTGCTTCTGAATCATAATCGTATCTGTAGCAAAATGCTTGACTGCTGCTCTACTTGGAACTATACCGTGCTCTCTATGGTATTCGTAGATATACATCGTCGCCAAAAAAGCAGGCACATATCCTTGTGTTTCTTGTGGTAAATACTTTCTGATATTCCAGAAGTTTTGCTGTCCGCCAGAACGTCTGATGGCTTTAGCTACGTTTCCTGGTCCAGAATTGTAAGATGCCAACACTAAATCCCAATCACCAAATATCTTATACATATTGGTCATATATTGGGCAGCTGCTTCACTAGCCTTTAAAGGATCGCTTCGGTCATCTACGTAGGAATCAATATTCAAATTGTATTGTTTTCCTGTTTGATACATAAATTGCCACAGTCCAGTAGCGCCAACTCTAGACACTGCTTTAGGATTTAAAGCTGATTCCACTACTGCTAAATATTTTATCTCCAAAGGAACGTTTTGTTTGGCTAAAGCATCTTCAAAAAGAGGGAAATAATATTCTGAAATTGCCATCAAACGCTCATACGCTTTCTTTCTGTTCTTAAGAAATGACTTGATGATGTTTTCTAAACCCTGATTGTATTCGATATGAAACGGAGATTTAGAGTCCATATCTTTCAAACGTTGCTTCAATAACGCCGTCGGTAATTCGTAATCAACTTTTTCATCAAGGTTGATGTTCTTGATGTCGTTTTCCAGGTCGTTATACAAATCTAAACTGGTCAATTCCTTCATCCACAAGCTATCCACGCAGGAAGCGATATTGTCTTTGATGAATGTTTTTTTAATGGAATCGAGATAAGATAAATTACTTTGGGGCTTGGTAAAAAGATCCTGTGCGAAAGTCGTACTAACAAAAAATAGTATGGTGACGACGGTGATGGTTTTTTTTAATTTCATAAAGTATATTTTTATTTCTGTAGGAAGAAAGTATGTTCTTGAGTGTCTAAAAAATTGTGTTTTAGAGGGCATTAATAATTTCAAATCGTTCTAATTCAAAACATTGTCCGAGGCAAAAATAGGAATCTTATAATAATTAAAGCTATTTATATAACTTAAAGTTGTCCTAAATATTGTAAAAAGTGGCTTTTAGTCGTGTTAATTGTGATTTTAATCGAGGATTGCGGCAATTCCAGGCAAGGTTCTTCCTTCTAGCATTTCGAGCATGGCACCGCCGCCAGTCGACACATAACTCATCTTTCCTTCGAGTCCAAATTGTTTTACCGCCGAAACAGAATCGCCACCGCCAACTAAAGAAAACGCACCATTTGCAGTTGCTTCAGCGATATAATTCCCCAGTTCGATGGTTCCGTTAGCAAATGACGGCATTTCGAAAACGCCTAAAGGTCCATTCCAAAGAATGGTTTTAGATTCAAGAATAACTTTTTTGAAATTCTCCAATGATTTTGGCCCAGCGTCTAAACCTTGCCAGCCATCTGGGATATTATTAACATCAACGATTTGTGTCTTCGCATTGTTCGAAAAAGCATCTGCGGCAATAACATCAACCGGAATGTGAATCTGCACTCCTTTTTCCTTTGCCAAGCGTAAAATCTCAAGGGCCAATTCTTGTTTGTCGTCTTCGCAAATAGAATCGCCAATTTTTCCGCCAAGCGCTTTTACGAAAGTGAACGTCATGCCACCGCCGATAATCATATGATCTACTTTGTCTAAAATATTTTCAATCACCGTAATTTTTGACGACACTTTTGAACCTCCAAGAACGGCAGTTACTGGTTTTTCGCTGTTTTTCAAAACTCTGTTTAGGCTTTCAATTTCACGAGCCAATAACATTCCGAAACATTTATGATCTGGGAAGAATTGCGCAATTATGGTTGTAGATGCGTGTGCGCGGTGCGCGGTACCAAAAGCATCATTCACGTAAATATCACCTAATGAAGCCAATTCTTTTGAAAACACTACATCTCCAGCTTCCTCTTTGTTGTGAAAACGCAAATTTTCTAACAATAAAACTTCTCCTGCTTTTAGATTTGCCGCAGCCGTTTGTGCTGGTTCTCCAATACAATTTTCAGCGAATTTTACCGAAACGCCTAGAATTTCCGATGCGGTTGAAAGAATGTGCTTTAAAGAATATTTTGCTTCCACGCCTTTTGGTCTGCCTAAGTGCGACATCAAAATAACACTTCCGCCATCAGCAAGGATTTTATCGATGGTTGGTTTGGCAGCTTCAATTCTCGTGGCGTCAGTCACGTGGAAATTTTCGTCTAAAGGCACATTAAAATCAACGCGAATGAGTGCTTTTTTGCCTTTAAAATTGACGTCAGCTAGTGTTTTCATGGAAGTTTAGTTTTTTAAATCTGCTGAAAATATACACTTAAATTTTTTTCGAGAAATCCTACGAAGTACAAAACGTGATTGAATAGCCCCGATTAAAGCGGCATCCTTTTTTGTTTTTGTAAGACACCTCGACTGCGCTCGGTGTGACAATAAAACAAAAAAGATATAGCGGAAAGCTGGACGACGGCCAAATCGTGACGAATTGTGCTGCTCCCAACGATTAAACCCCTGGATTAAAGAACAGATGAACGAAAGTTTGAAAGATTGTTATTACCGCAGATTCGCAGATTATGAAATAGTATTAATAATCTGCGAATCTGCGGTAAGAATTTTTTAAAAATTAAATATGAAATAAGATCAAGCGTATAGTATTAATCATTACACTGACTAATAAACTTTGGCTCTTGGCAACTTTCTGTTATATTTGCTCATGCTATTTTCAGAAATTTTAGGCCAGGATTACATCAAGAATCACTTGACGAAAAGCGCGCTTTCGGGCCGTATTCCGCATGCGCAATTGTTTGTCGGACCAGAAGGCTGCGGTACTTTGGCGATGGCGATTGCTTATGCGCAGTTTATTTTGTGCAACAATCT
>CALPOS020000007.1 GCA_943325255.2 Sphingobacterium thalpophilum | reverse complement strand
TCACGGAGAATTTTTATGAAGTTGAAATACCTCTAAAGGTTACTGCTCCCGGTGCTGCAACTGCGGAACTAATTTGGCCAGAGGAAAATGAAATTGATCTGCCGTTGGAGTTGTTAACGCACTTGAAAATCTTATCAAGGTCGGTGCAGTTAGGTCCTAATGAAATTTTTTATAAAAATGAAAATGAGCTAGATGGTAATAGGCCTAACAAGCTAAAATTAGGAGTTCGTGGTAATCCTAACTTTGGATTGGTGCGAAATCTAATGGTCGGTGTAAAAAACAACACTTCAACTGGATTAAGTCCAACGGGAGCTGACTTAATTGAGAGACCAATTCGAGGAGAAGTTTGGTTTAATGAACTTCGTTTGGCACAAATGGAAAATAGTGGCGGTATGGCGGCTCTCGTAAATATCGATACCAATTTAGCAGATTTTGCAACAATTTCAGCCGTAGGTAAAAAGAGCACCATCGGTTTTGGTTCATTAGAACAAGGGCCAAACGAAAGAAGTAGAGAAGATATGCAACAGTATAATATTGTAACGAATTTAAGTTTAGGTAAGTTAATGCCGAAAAACTGGAGAATAAACTTACCATTTAATTATTCAATTGGCGAAGAAACAATTACGCCGGAATACGATCCTTTTAATCAAGATATCAAGCTAGATCAAATTTTGGAGGTGACTGCCGACGGTGCAGAGAGAGCTAACATTAAAGATCGCGCTATTGACTATACCAAGCGTAAGAGCATCAATTTTATTGGGGTTAAGAAAGAAAGAGCGCCAGAACAGAAACAACGAATTTATGACCCTGAAAATCTAACGTTGTCCTATTCATTCAACCAAGTGGAACGACATAATTTTGAAATTGAAAATTTTATTGATCAACAGGTAAACACGACTGCAGACTATACTTATGCATTTCAACCAAAGGCAGTCGAGCCACTGAAAAACAACAAATTTCTGAAGAAAAGTTCGTATTGGAAAATGCTAAGCGACTTTAATTTTAATTATTTGCCAAGCAATATTTCTTTTAGTAGCAGTATTATTCGTCAATTTAACAAGCAGCAGTTTAGACAAATTGATGTCGAAGGAATTCCGTTGGATCCTTTGTTTAGAAGAAATTATCAATTCAATTACCAATACGGATTTAATTACAATTTGACAAAAGCGTTAAAAATCAATTATACCGCTTCATCAAACAATATCGTTAGAAATTATATAGATGAAAATAACGAACCAATCAATAGCGTTACCTTGTATACTGATTATTGGAATCCAGGAGATGCGTTTACTCGAACACAGCAATTTGTAGTGAATTATGATTTGCCAATCAATAAATTGCCTTTCTTAAGTTTCGTAAAATCAACCTATTCTTACACGGGAGATTATAACTGGCAAAGAGCATCACTTCTGTTGTCTGACGTAGAAATTGATGGTGTCAACTACAATCTTGGAAATACAGTTCAAAATGCCAGTTCCCACAAATTGAACACTGCATTCAACATGGACTCATTCTATAAGTATATAGGATTGACTAAGAAAACAGCAAAACCTGCAACTAAGGCGGTTGCGCCACCGAAACCTGGCCAAAAAGTGGTTAATACGGCAGCGGGCCCGGCGCCAACTAACAATAACCTATTTGTCAATGGACTGCTTGGTGTACTAACTAGTATAAAAACGATTAATGTTAATTATATCGAGAATAGAGGTACGGTACTTCCTGGATTTTTGCCCGGACAAGGATTCTTCGGTTCGTCAAAACCAACGCTTGGATTTATTTTCGGTTCGCAAACTGATATTAGACAAGAATCTGCAAGCAACGGTTGGTTGACAAATTATCAAGATTTCAACCAGAATTTTACCCAAGTTACAAATCGAACACTTAATATTACTTCCAATATTGATTTGTTTCCTGATTTCAAAATTGATTTAAATGCAGATCGTACGTATGTTAATAATTATTCTGAGCAGTTTGACGTCGATCCAACAACATTGACTTATAATTCAAGATCGCCATACACTTTTGGTAATTATTCTATTTCTACCATATTAATAAACACCGCATTTAGTCAAAGTGACGAAAATTTTTCCGCCGCTTTTGAAGACTTCCGCAACAACCGACTATTGGTTGCCAATAGGTTAGCAGAGAATTTTTACGCTGGCCAGTCTATTCCTAGATACGGCGAAGGCTCATATACAATTCCAACAGATCCAAATGATGTTAGGTATCCTCAAAGAGAACTTTATACAGCGAACTTAGGCTTCCCTGTCGGATTTGGTAAAAATAACCAAGCAGTTTTGATTCCATCTTTCTTGGCGGCGTATACCGGAAAAGACGCTTCTAGTTCTTCGTTGAGAACGTTTAGAGATATCCCACTTCCTAACTGGAACATCAAGTATACCGGTTTGATGCGATACAAATTCTTTAAAGATAACTTCAAGAGAATGTCGATTCAGCATGGGTACAAAGCTACTTATACCATCAATGCTTTTAGATCAAATTTCGAATACGATAATAATCCTATCGGAACAGATGTGGGTGGAAACTATTTTAATAAGTTACTTATTTCGAACATCAATTTGGTCGAGCAATTCAATCCATTGGTGCGATTTGATTTTGAAATGAAAAATTCAGTAAAAGTATTGGCTGAAATGAAAAAGGACCGAGCCATGTCGTTGAGTTTTGACAATAATTTGCTAACAGAAGTGAAAGGTATCGAGTATATCGTTGGTTTGGGCTATAGAATTAAAGATGTCATTTTTTCATCAAAATTAGCGGATAATCCGACTGGTATTATTAAAAGTGATATCAACTTAAAATTGGATGTGTCTTATCGAAATACACAAACAATCGTAAGATATTTAGATTATGACAATAACCAATTGTCTGGTGGGCAAAATGTTTGGTCGGCTCGTCTTACCGCAGATTATTCATTTAGCAAGAATTTGACATTAATTTTCTTCTATGATCACTCTTTCTCTAAACCAGTAATATCAACCGCTTTCCCAACGACAAATATTCGATCAGGTTTTACACTTCGATATAATTTCGGGAATTAATATAAATTAGTTTTATTTTCAAGTACCGAAACTTTATATTTGACATCAATATTAAAAACAAAGCTAAAAAATGAATATACCTGCAAACTTAAAATACACAAAAGATCACGAATGGATTTCGCTCGACGGTGAAATTGCTACCATTGGAATTACTGACTTTGCGCAGAAAGAACTCGGAGATATCGTTTATGTTGAAGTAGAAACACTAGATCAAAAGCTTGCTAAAGACGAGGTTTTCGGAACGGTTGAAGCAGTAAAAACAGTTTCAGATTTATTCTTGCCCGTGGCTGGTGAAATTATCGAATTTAACGATGCGTTGGAAAGTACTCCTGAAATTGTAAATACGGATCCATACGGAAAAGGTTGGATGGTAAAAGTGAAAGTTAGCAACGTGTCGGATATGAATGAATTACTTTCAAGTGACGACTATAAAGCGCTTATTGGAGCATAAGAAAGGTTATCTTTATTTAGCATCTCTGTGGACGCTATTGATCGCCTATTTATGTTTGACTGATTTTAACAAACTTCCTACCATTGAAATCAGTGGTTTGGATAAAAGTGTGCATTTTATCCTCCATTTCATTTTTACTTTATTGTGGTACTTGTATGTAAAGTCTACAATCAAATTAAAATGGAGCATCGCGTTTGTTGTATTGTTAGATGTTGTTTACGGTTCGCTCATTGAAGTAGGTCAAGCTTTTTTTACAATCACTCGTAAGGCTGACGTAATAGATATCCTTGCTAATTCTGTTGGAACTTCTGCTGCTGTTATTGTCATCTATGTTTTTCCGCGATTGTTTAAAAGAGGATATTTGAATTAATTCACTAGAAATTGATCCCGCAAAGGTGGGATTTTTTTATTTTTATACCATGAATATAAAACAGTACCTCGATTCCACATATTTGAAAACTGCAGACCAAGCAGGCATTTCGGAATCAGAAAACACAAATATTGTCAAGAAATTTATTCAGGAAGCCATCACAGAGCACTTCAAGCTAATTATGATTCGCCCTGATCAAGTAGCTATGGCGAGAAAAATGATTTCTGAAGCCAACTCGAAAGTAACTATTGGCACGGTGATCGACTTCCCATTTGGTAAAGCAAGTTATAAAGCGAAAATGAAAGAAGCTCAAAAAGCCATTACTGATGGTGCAGATGACCTTGATTTTGTCTGCAATTACGAAGCTTTCAAAAAAGGCAAATTAGATTTGGTGAGAGAAGAAATTCTTCATTGTACTAAACTTGGCCTCGACAATCATAAGATTGTAAAATGGATAATCGAAGTGGCTGCACTAAATCATCAGGAAATTATTCGCTTATCTGCATTGATCAAAAACGTAATAATCACTCATTTTAAAGAGGAATGTTATCACTCCGTATTTGTAAAATCATCTACTGGTTTTTACAAAACTGCTGAAGGACAACCAAATGGGGCAACGGTAGAAACAATTATTTTAATGTTGGAGAACGCGTCTCCGTTGCCAGTAAAAGCCGCAGGAGGTGTCAGAACTTTCGACGAAGCGGTAGAAATGATTCAACTTGGGGTCAAGAGAATAGGAACGTCTGGAGCTAAAGCCATTGCCGACGGACAGATTGCCGATTCCCAATACTAAATACAATACCAAATCGAAAATGAAAAGATATCTTTATTTCTTACTATTATGTATCAACTTTTGGGATGTGTCTGCTCAAGAAGGCATCCAAAAAACCGAAAATACTCCAGTTTTTGGTGCTTGCAAGGACATGATTAACACGGAATTGGAAAGTTGTTTTAACAAACAAGTACAAGATTTTGTCTACACTAATTTTCAAGTTCCAGCAGATTTGAAACAATCTAACTACAAAGGCAGCATCATTGTTGTTTTTGAGGTTACTAAAGAAGGAGCATTTAAATCTTTGTTTGTCGATAGTAACGATGAGCAGCTTGCTGAGGAGGCGAGACGCGTTTTCACTACATTTCCGATTGTAGCGCCCGCAAATTACAATGGAAATCCAACGTATTCAAAATTTACAATTAAGATCGCTATTCCACTTCAAAGTGGTGAGGAAATCGCCGCGGAAGCTGAAAGAACTAGAATTTTAGATTCACAAAACTATACCAAAAATAATGATAAGGAACTGTCAGAATACGACCAGTTGGCTTACCACAAATTTAATAATCCGAAGTTTAATAGCAATTTAGGAATTCCTTTTTCACATAGCTATTATGCGCAATTTGATGACGAAATCAATCAAGTCGGTTCTAACAATCACACCGCTATAAAACCATATACTTACAACGAAGTTGCAAAGTATTACGATTTTAGAAAAGCTAATGAAGCGCTCAAATTCAATAAAAAGGGTTGGTGGGGCAGAAAACTGTGGAATGAAAACATGGTAGAAATTCAAGGTGACGGCTATTGGTTTTCTTTGAATCCGATTTTCGATTTGCAAGTCGGAAAAAGCAATCCCAGCGTTTCTCGGTATAACTACATCAATACGCGAGGCATACAAGTGCAAGGTGGACTTGGTCGTCAGGTAACTTTTACTACGACTATTTTTGAAAGTCAGGGAAGATTTGCCGATTATTTTAATCAATATGCGGAATCCATCAAGCCATATGGAGCGGAATCAGATCAGGGAGATCCTGCTGTAATTCCAGGAATTGGGATCGCCAAGCGTTTTAAGAAAGACGCCTACGATATGTCGATGGCAGAGGCTTATATCACTTACACGCCTAGCAAAATTTTTACTTTTCAAACGGGATATGGTAGAAACTTTATCGGCGATGGTTATCGTTCGTTGATTACTACAGACGGTGTTAGTCCGTATCCGTTTTTCAAGATTAACACGAATTTCTGGAAAATCAAATACACCAACACCTACATGTTTTTGAAGGATATTCGACAAGAAGCAATCGCAGAAAGAACGTATGCAACAAAATATATGGCCAATCATTATTTGAGTTGGAATGCCACCAAAAGATTGAATATTGGACTTTTCGAGTCGGTGATTTGGGCAAATACTAACAGTCGTGGGTTTGACATGAGTTTTTTCAATCCGATTGTATTTTATCGTTCGGTTGAGTTTGCATCTTCTGCAAAGACTGGAAATGCTTTGTTAGGTTTGACCTACAAATACAAGTGGAATAATCAGTTTAATTTTTATGGACAGTTTTTGCTGGATGAATTTTCATTAGAAGAGGTCAAGAAAGCCAACGGAAGCTGGAAAAACAAATACGGTTATCAAGTAGGGGTAAAATACTTTAATGCTTTTAATGTCAAAAATTTATTGTTACAAGTCGAGTACAACCATGTTCGTCCATACGTTTATTCTCATAGCGATCCGCTCACAAATTATGGGCATGCGAATCAGAATGTTGGGCATCAATGGGGCGGGAATTTTAGAGAAGCTATTTTTATTGGACGTTACCAGCAGGGAAGATATTTTGCAGACGCGAAGTTGACGTACGGCATTCGTGGATTGGACTTTAACACCACAGAAGATACTTTCAATTATGGAGGTAATATTTATTTGGATTATAATGCAGCACGACCATTTGATAACCAAGTGAGAATTGGTCAAGGAAACAAAACAACCATTGTAATTGCAGATGTTCAAGCGGGCTATTTGATTAATCCGCAAACGAATATGAAATTATTCGGAAGTTTTATCTATCGTAATTTCGACCCGACAAAAGAAACATTGACAACATTCAAGCAAAGCAGCACTTGGTTTTCTTTAGGATTGCGATGCGATATTTTTAATTGGTATTTCGATTATTAGGATATTGGATTGTAAGATCTTAAGATTGTAGGGTTTTAAGATTGTGCTTTGATACGAGTCTAATCTTATTGTCTTAAAGTCTTAAGGTCTTTACATCTATTCCCTAGCCCTGATGATTTGATATTAAGAGGAGGAAGCCCAGTGGGCTTCAGGTATTTTCACAACTCTCTTTATTATAATCAATTTTAATATGTAAAAGATAGTCCTAGCCCTGATGGTAGTGACATCCTTTTGTGCCGGCGTTCGGCACAAAAGATATAACGGACAGCAGGATTAAGCTCCTAAAAAACCTGAATTTAAAGCGTGTTTTTTGTGAATTGTTTTTTTGTCAAATCCCTTTTGTTAAAGTACATTTGCAGCAGTTTTGAAAAACACTAATCAATAGGCTTTGAACGCACCAGCAAATACGCTTTCCATCAAATCGATTACTACTGATTTTCTTGAAATCACCAAGGCGCGACTCGCAGTCAGTGTGGTGTTTTCATCGCTGGCTGGCTTTATGTTGGGTGTAGAGAATTTTGGCGTGGAAAGTTGGCTTATTTTACTCAAATTGGCGATTGGCGGTTACGGAATGGTGGGCGCTTCGAATGCTTTCAATCAAGTTATTGAGAAAGATTTGGATGCTTTGATGGATCGTACCAAAAACCGACCCGTTCCTGCTGGAAGAATGAAGCCCAATAGCGCTTTGATTATTGCTGGTTTGTTAACCTTAATTGGAATTGCGATTCTTTATTCGATCAATCCAAAGACAGCGATGTTCGGGGCCATTTCCATTTTCTTATATACAAGTGTTTATACGCCTTTAAAAACCATGACGCCTTTGTCTGTGTTTGTGGGTGCATTTCCTGGAGCAATTCCCTTTATGTTAGGATGGGTCGCTGCAACAGGCAGTTTCGGGATTGAAGCGGGCACTTTGTTTTTGATTCAATTCTTTTGGCAGTTTCCACATTTTTGGGCCATAGGATGGTTTTTGTATGAAGATTATGAGAAGGCAGGTTTTTTTATGTTGCCTTCTGGAAAGAAAGACAAGTCGACGGCGCTACAAATTATCTTATACACTGTTTGGTTGATTATCGCTTCATTGCTTCCAGTATTGGGATTTACAGGTAATTTTCATATCGCTCCGTTGACAGCGGGAGTGGTATTTATATTAGGATTATGGATGTTGTTTTACGCTGTAAAATTGTACCAAGCAAGAACAGCAAAAGCGGCGAGAACACTCATGTTGGTTAGTGTTAGCTATATTACGTTGTTGCAAATAATTTATATAATTGACAAATTCTTACGATAACAAATTTAGATAAAATGACGAAAGAAGAAGAAAAAGCAAGGAGTGACCGGTCTTATAAATTGCTATTATTGTTTGCTATGGTCAGCATGACCATGATGTTTGCTGGGCTGACAAGTGCTTTTGTAGTGAGCAAATCGAGAGCAGACTGGTTGAAAGATTTTCAAATGCCAACGGCTTTCTTTATCAGTACACTTGTAATTATAGGTTGTAGTGTTACTTTCCATATGGCGAAGAAATCGATACAAAAAGACAATAAAAAAGCCACGACCTCATTCCTTTTAGGTACATTAGCGCTCGGGATTTTGTTTGTGATTTTACAGTTTGTTGGATTCAGACAAATCGTCGAAGCAGGTTATTTTTTTACAGGAAGTGCCAGTTCTATCACGACTACTTTTCTGTACGTAGTAACGATTACGCATTTGGCGCATCTTTTCGGCGGATTAATTTCGCTTTTAATGATAATTTATAATCATTTTAAACAAAAATACAATTCCACTCAAACCCTTGGAATAGAGCTAGGTGCAATGTATTGGCATTTCTTGGATTTATTATGGGTTTATTTGTTTTTGTTTTTATATTTCTTTAAATAAGAAAAAAATGTAAATTTGGGAACTTTTTAACGATTAACTTTTATGGGAGCGACAGTAACAACTGCAAACAGTGAAGAAAAAATTTGGGGCGGCGGAAATGAACCGTTAGGAGCTAGTTATGGCAAATTGATGATGTGGTTTTTTATCGTATCGGATGCTTTAACTTTTTCAGGATTTTTGGCAGCCTATGGTTTTTCTAGATTTAAATTTATTGAAACGTGGCCTTTGGCGGAAGAAGTGTTTACGCACTTTCCGTTTATGCATGGTGTAGCAGCACCGATGTACTATGTGGCCTTGATGACTTTTATTCTGATTTTCTCTTCTGTTACGATGGTTTTGGCTGTTGATGCAGGTCATCACATGAATAAAGCGAAAGTAGCTTTTTACATGTTCCTTACAATCATTGGAGGTCTAATATTCGTTGGTTCTCAAGCATGGGAATGGAAGAATTTCATCCATGGGGAATACGGAGCAATAGAAACCAAAGGAGGAAGTTTATTGCAATTCGTCGATAACACTGGGAAGCGAGTGAAATTGGAAGATTTTGCTGTAACATTGCCAGAAGAAAGAGAACAATTGGATAGAAGCAAAGGGCGCTGGTTTATGTCAGAACCGACCTTGCCTACTTATTCTGTAGCTGAAGTTCAAGCGGGATTCAAAGCACATCCAGAAATATTGGTTCGAACAGAATCTATTTACAAAGATGATGAAGCGGCGAAAAAAGACCCGAAAATCGATCATACTTTAACCAAGCACAAAGGCAAGACAATCTTAACGAGACCGGAATCAGAAAGAAGATTAGAGAACGCGAGTTTGGTTGTTGAAGGGGCGAACTTGGTAAGAAACGAATACGGGAGTAAATTATTTGCTGATTTCTTTTTCTTTATTACAGGTTTCCACGGTTTCCACGTATTTTCTGGAGTTATCATCAATGTTATTATTTTCTTTAATGTGCTTTTGGGTACTTATGAGAAAAGAAGAACTTATGAAATGGTTGAAAAAGTTGGACTATACTGGCACTTTGTAGATTTAGTTTGGGTATTCGTTTTCACCGTATTCTATCTTGTTTAATTTTTTAAGTTATTATTATGTCACACGAACACGTATCTAACACGAAAAGAATTTGGTTTGTTTTTGGTTTGTTATCAGTTGTAACAACGGTTGAGGTAATTCTCGGTATCTTGAAACCAGAGGCGTTGCACATGACTGAACTTTTTGGGATGAATTTATTAAACTGGATATTTTATATCTTAACAATATTTAAGGCATATTATATAATTTGGGCATTTATGCATATGGAAGGCGAAAGAGCAAGCCTTCGTTGGGCAGTTGTTGCTCCGGTTATTTTCTTGGTTTTGTATTTGCTTTTTATACTTTTAGTTGAAGCTGATTATATTTACGAAATTTTTAAAAATTCTACCATTAAATGGAATTTTTAACAAGATATTAATTCAATAAAAGGGTGCGCATTGCGCGCCTTTTTTTATTTTTGTACACGATTAATTCATTGCATTAAATGAAAAAAAACTTAGTTTTATTTGTACTTTTTATCTTTCCAATTGTCGCTTATCTTTTTTTCGCAACAGGAGTTAATAGCTTTATGTATTTACCTACAGTAACGCCCGCTATTCCTGATTTAGCAAACTGGAAATCATTAAATGGTGAAACGATTACCTTAAATAAAAAAATTACAATTCTCGGTTTTACTGGAGATCAAATTACCAAGAATAAAGGGAATTATTTCAACTTAAATCAGAAGATATACAATAAGAATAGAGACTTCAAGGATTTTCAGTTCGTGATGGTGGCGCCGATAGGAACGGAAGATCAAGTGAAAGAAATTCTGCGTGGACTCGATGATCTAACAGACACCTCCAAATGGTTGTTCGTTTTTGCCTCGACAAGCGAAATACAAGGTTTTTATGATGCGCTTAAATTAAAGGGAAAACTAGATTCGCATTTTGGAACGCCAAACGTATTCATTATCGATAAGAACAGAAATCTTCGCGGAAGAAAAGACAAAGACGAATATAAAGAAGGATATGATGCCTCGTCGAATCCTGATTTATATAATGAAATGACCGATGATGTTAAGGTAATTCTTGCCGAGTATCGTTTGGCTCTTAAGAAGAATAATGCAGATCGTCAAATTTAATAAAGTACAGTAGTGTTAAAAAACAAGTCATACATTGGGATTTCATTTATTATATTGCTTTTTGGCATTTATGCTGTTCCTAAAATAATTGCAAGAATCAATAACGGAGAAATTGTTAAAGGTGATCGCTTGGACAACGTCAATAATCATCAAACTTCTGAACCAAAATTGATGAAAATTGGACCTGCTCCGAAATTCAAATTGACCAATCAAAACAACAAAGAAATTACAAATGCGGATTATAGCGGAAAAGTCTATGTGCTTGAGTTCTTTTTCACATCTTGTCCTACTATCTGCCCTAAGATGAATAAGAACATGATGCTTATTCAGAATAAATTTTTCGGGAATCCAAATTTTGGAATTGCATCAATCACCATCGATCCCGAGCATGATAATTCGACAGTACTAAAAGAGCACGCTGGTATTCTTGGTGCTACTTCAGTAAATTGGCATTTTCTTACAGGTGACCAAAAGTATATTTATGATCTCGCCAACAAAGGATTTAATTTGTATGCAGGAGAGAATAGTAAAGTAAATGGCGGATTTGAACATTCAGGTTTGTTTGCGCTTATCGATAAAAACGGAGACATTCGATGCAGAAGAGACGAATACGGAAATCCGATTTTATATTATGACGGCTTGGAAAAAAAGGGCGTTAGAGACATTCAACAAGACATAGCAATTTTATTAAAAGAGTAATGGAAAACCAATCATTAGAAACAAAGTACAACACGTATATCATCGTAGTTTCAATTTTAATCCCAGTGGTTGTAGCGGTTTTATTTAGTGTAAAACTGAAAGATCTTGGAATTCAAGTAGAGCCGCTTTCTTTCTTGCCGCCAGTTTATGCAGCAATCAACGGAATAACCGCTATCGTGCTTGTTGCTGCTGTGATAGCAATCAAGAACGGGAAAATAAAACTACACGAACGTTTAATGACTGCGGCTATTGCTTTATCGCTGGCATTTTTAGTCATGTTTGTTGCCTACCACATGACGGCCGATTCTACTAAATTTGGAGGCGAAGGCGTCATTCAATTTGTGTATTTCTTTATTTTGCTTTCCCATATTTTCTTGTCTATTGCAGTAATTCCGTTAGTGTTAATTTCTTACGTAAGAGCATTGGCAGGAAAATTTGACAGCCATAGGAGGATTGCAAAAATCACTTTCCCAATTTGGTTGTATGTAGCAGTTACTGGTGTGATTGTCTATGTTATGATTTCTCCTTATTATGTCAATTAAAAAAGAGAATAGAGTCAAGCGACAAAAGTCAAGACTTGTCATTAAGACTGTTTTCTTGTTTCTTTCATATTTCTTCTTTTCACTTTCTGTGAATGCGCAATGTGCCATGTGTCGAGCAGCTTTAGAAGGTGAAGGGAATGCGGCAAAAGCACAAGCTGTCAATGATGGAATCGTCTATTTGATGTTGATTCCCTATATCCTCGTGGCCGTTATTGGCTTCGCGGTATATAGAATTTACAGCAAGAAAAAAGCGTAGGCTACTTAAAGCCATCCACAGCAATCGAAACATCGCCATTGACTTTTATGAATGCAATGATTGCTTTATTTGTCAATTGAATTTTCTGAAATTGAATGTCTTTGAGAGAACCATTGACAAAAACCCCAGGCATCGGAGAATAATTTTTTAGATATTTCTGCATACTCGATTTACCTTCTTCGAGGTTGGAGACAATAGAGTAGCGACAACTTTCTTGAATTTTTCTCAAAACATAACCTTGTGCGAGCCAATTTGCGGTTTTGACTAAGGTACTTTTGGTGTCAATTACATAATCTAATTCGTCAAAGTAAATTTCTTTTGTAGTGTCATTATACTGAGGAAATCCATTTAAATAGATCGTACCGTTTACACTTCCAAGAACATCAAGGGCGATAATCATTTTGCCGTCTTTATGCCATAAGGCTACATTTTGAACTTGTATTTTCTTATTTCCTGAGCCAAATTCCTGACCCGCAAAGTTCTTGGTCATAATCTTCGAAGCATCAGCATAAGTGGAGATGGCGACAATATTAGCAGATACATGTTCTGGCATTTTTGAAACTGCCTTAAGAACTATTTTACTTCTATTAAATTGACTTACTGGTTTTTGTCCAACTAGTGTTTCCATGGTGCATTTCATTCCCATTTCGAAAGCAATCGTTTCCTTTTGCAATTTGGCATCAGTCGTATAAAGTTCAACAGGAACGACGCGCAGCCAACTTTCATAAATTTCACTCATTTGAAATGGGGTACATATTTTTTCCAATGCATCTAGAACCGTTGGTTTGAAATCCATTGATTTTTCAATCGCATCATCAATACTTTTTTCCATTTTTTCCTTGAAGAAATGCAACGCTGGATTGACTAAATAGGTGATAGGCACCGATTTTCCTAATACAATTACACTTGGACTTTCATTCCAGTCCAACGATTTAAATTGTGTCTTTGTGCTCAACTTCCAATTAGATAAATTGACCTCGCTGAGCAAATTGATAGTGCCATTAAACATAAATTCTTTGGTTGTATATAAATCAACTCCAAGTTTATTGGTGCCAATGCGATATTTCACTTGTGCTTTTAAGGGTAAAAGTGTTTTTATTTTACCATTTATATTGTCAAGTTGAATGGGAGCTTGTTTCCATATTTTTATGGCTATATCATCATCTTCAATGTTGGAATCTTCATAAATCAAACCAGTTAGCGTCGAATTGATTTTATTTTCAACATCTCTTAATTTGATTTGTATTGGCATATTGATATAAGAAACGGTATTGTCGTATATCAATGTAGAGGCATCATCTGGTTCTGGTTTTAGAGAAGCAATCTTCTGTGTGGCATTGCATCCAGAGAAAAGAATTGAAATTATTAATAGCAGAAAGGAAGTGCGAAAAATCATCTTGTTTTGTTTTATTGGGTGCGAATTTACTCAAATAGCACTAATAATTTGACGAAGTGTAACAAATAATATGGAATACTGTCTAATCGGCTTCAGTCAATAGGTGAATCTGGATTATACGGATTTAAGCTCCAAGAACTGATGAGATTTTGACCAAAAGAATTTTGAATTAGGGTTTATAAATTAATTATGTATGCTACCTTTGCAACACTTTCATTTGAAAAACGCATGAAAAAAATTATCGGATTTTGTTTCTTTTTCACTTTGATTCTTCAGACGAATTCTAGTGCACAAGCGAAGAAATGGACTTTAGAAGAATGTGTTCAATATGCTTTAGAACACAATATCACAATAAAACAAACCGAGTTAGATTCTCAAATCTCAATATTAGATAAGAGTGCTGCTGTTGGGACTTTTCTTCCAACGTTGAATACCAATGCGAATCATTCATGGAATGTAGGTTTAAATCAAAATATCACAACAGGATTGTTAGAAAATCAAACTACACAATTTACTTCAGCCGGCCTAAACGCGGGTATAGATATTTACAATGGTTTGCAAAACCAAAATCGCTTTAGAAGATCACAACTTTCGATTATTGGCGCGCAATATCAATTGTCAAAAATAAAGGATGATATTTCCTTAAATGTAGCCAACGCGTATTTGCAAATTCTTTTCAATATTGAAAATTTAAAAGTACAGCAAGAACAATTGGCAATAGATGAAAAACAACTAGCTAGAACGGAAGAACTAGTAAACGCTGGGTCATTGCCAAAGGGAGATATATTAGATAGTAAAGCTACCGTTGCAGGCGACAGGCAACGTGTTATCAATGCCGAAAACACACTTCTTATTTCAAAATTGAGTTTAGCCCAATTGCTACAATTGGAGAAATTTCAAGATTTTGATGTGGCTGAAGTAAAGAACGAAGCTAAACAAAGTGAAGTGATGCTGCAATCTCCCGAAGCGATCTTGGCAAAAGCAAAAGAAAACAGAATGGAAGTGAAGATTGCCAGGAATAATGTTGCCATTGCAGAGAAAGACGTGAAGATTGCCAAAGGTGCGTACCAACCGAACATTCAAGGATTTTATAGTTTCAGCACCAGAGCTTCATACGCTGATAGAATTACTGGAATTCAAGTAGATGCATTAAATCCAATTGTACCCACTAGTAGTTTTGTGAATATTGGGGGTGCAAATTATGATGTGTTGCAACCCAATACATCTTTTGTGTTTGGCAAAGCAGCACCAATATTTGAACAATTTAGTGATAACAAAGGACATAATTTTGGGGTGCAAATGAGTGTTCCTATTTTGAACGGTTTTTCAGCAAGAAATAATGTCGCTCGCAACAAAATATCTCTTGAAAAAAGCAAACTGGCTTTAGATCAAAGCGAATTGGATTTGGAACGAACCATTTACACTGTATATACCGACGCAAATGGCGCCTTAAGAGCATATGAATCGGCAAAACAGGCATTAGAGGCAAGGGAAAATGCATATAATTATGCGAAAGAACGGTACGCAGTTGGAATGATGAATGCATTCGACTTTAATCAAGCGCAGAGTTTGTTTACCAATGCGCAATCCGAACTACTACGCACTAAATACGATTTCATATTTAGAACCAAGATTGTTGAATTCTATTTCGGTTTACCGATTATCAAATAAATTTAAGTCATGTCAAAAAGAACCACCTATTATCTAATTGGAGCTGCCATTATTCTGGTAGGAACTTTATTGGTGCTTGCCAAAAAAGGAGTCATTGGAAACAAAGACAATAGCATAGAAGTTGAAATTGCCAAAGCCGATACGATGACTATTGTTGAAACAGTATCTGCCACAGGAAAGATCCAACCAGAAATTGAGGTAAAAATCTCGTCAGAAGTTTCAGGAGAAATCATAGCACTTCCAGTAAAAGAAGGACAAGTAGTAAAAAAAGGGGACTTGTTGGTGAAAATCAATCCAGATTTATATACGTCTGGTTATAACAGAACGGTGGCCGGATTGTCGCAAACTAAAGCCGGTTTAAGTCAAGCAGATGCCAGTTTTAAGGAAGCTAAAGCCAACTACGAGCGAAGTAAAACTTTATTTGATAAAGGAATTATTTCGAAGTCAGAATGGGACAAAGCGATTGCTGCTTTTGAAAATGCTCAGGCATCGAAAAAATCTGCCTACTACAACGTACAGAGTGCTTCGGCAACTGTAAGTGAAGCCAAAGATAATTTAGGAAGAACAACAATTTATTCGCCAGCGGACGGAACAATCTCGATGCTTAATGTCGAATTGGGCGAGCGGGTTTTAGGAACACAACAAATGACAGGGACAGAAATTTTACGAGTTGCCAATTTAAATAATATGGAAGTTGAAGTTGACGTCAATGAAAATGATATCGTAAAAATCAATGTAGGTGATTCTGCTAAGGTTGAGGTCGACGCCTATTTGAAGAAGCAATTTAAAGGAATTGTTACTAGTATTTCGAATTCAGCAAGTACCACTTTAACGGCAGATCAGGTGACTAATTTTAAGGTGAAAGTTAGAATTTTAAAGGAGTCTTATCAGGATTTGTTGGCTGGAAAACCACTAAGTTATTCGCCTTTTAGACCAGGAATGACCGCCACAGTTGACATCATTACAACAAGAAAAGAAAATGTAATGGCGGTGCCGATTAGTGCTGTGGTTGTAAAATCTGATACCGCTGCCGTAAAGAAATTAGAAGTGGAAGATCCGAATTCGGAAGAAAACAAAGTAAAGCCTCGCAATGACAAGAAATACGAGTGCGTGTTTGTAAAAGTAGGCGATAAGTCGAAAATCAGGATTATCAAAACAGGTATTCAAGACGACACCAATATAGAAGTAACGGAAGGTCTTAAGAAAGGGGATGTCATTATTATTGGTCCTTACACCACTGTCACAAAGGATTTAAATTCTGGGGATAAAGTCAAGATTGCTTCTAAAGTAACAACTGAATCTAAGAAATAATGTCTTTAATACTCAATATCGAAACGGCTACAAAGAATTGTTCTGTTTCGTTGTCTAACAATGGCAATGTCATTAATTACAGAGAAATTGCTGAACAGGGCTACTCGCACGCCGAGAAGTTACATGTTTTTATTGAGGAAGTTCTTTTAGAATCTAGCGTACAATTTAGTAATCTAAAAGCGATTGCGGTAAGTCAAGGACCAGGATCTTACACGGGATTGCGGATTGGTATTTCCGCTGCTAAAGGCTTGTGTTATTCTTTGGATATTCCCATGATAGCTTTGGACACACTTTCAATTCTAGCGCATCAAATCCAAATAAAAGAAGGCCTCATCATTCCGATGATTGACGCGCGACGTATGGAGGTTTACAGTGCAATTTTTGATTCGCAATATCAAAAAATAATGGAAACGCAAGCGGAAATTATCACAGAAGAGTCCTTCGATACGTACGATGAAACCATATATTTCTTAGGAGATTCTACTGTAAAATGTAAAGAAGTATTAAAGCGATCAAATCACATTTTCATGGAAGAAATCGTTTATCCATCATCGAAAGACATGGCTAAATTGAGTTATAAAAAATATCAAGAAAATAATTTTGTAGATGTGGCTTATTTTGAACCGCTATACCTCAAAGATTTTGTTGCCACTACGGCGAAAAGTAAATCATAAGGTCGACAAGAAATCGATGATTTTTACTTTATCATAATCCTCACTAAACGAAACTTTACTTTCCTTTAAAAAGACTTCTATTTCTTGCTTTTTGACAGGATATAACTTTAGAAGTTGTTTTTTGTTTTCTGGAAATTCAATAATTCCTTGGTCATTACATTTTAAATAATAGGCGTTATCCGACTTCACATACCTGGCGGGCATTTCTTTTTCTAGCGAAGTTTTAGCAATTTTTCCATCATAAAAAAGTATTCGTTCCTGAACGTATAATGTGCAATTTCCTTTGGAATGGGATTCGATCAAGTATCCTTTAACTGATTTTCCGCCACTATTAATATAATCTACTAACGTATACTTCTTATTGCTACCCGTAAAAGTAATATTGCTAAAATCCTTTATTTTATCTAAAACTAGCGTGTCATTCTTTGGTGTAATAAATTCAAATTCATCTGCAAATGCATTGTAGCGCATAAAGTACTTTTGGTTGACATTTTCGACCTTAGCAATGGCAAACATTTGTTGCAAATAGGGCGTTCCTTGAATTTTGTTGCCATTATTTTTTGAATTTCTAAAAACTCTACTAGCGCCTTGGTTCATCATAATCGCATCAATATTTCCGAATTGCAAGTCCACTTGCGCATGCGTTGATGAAATTACCGCCAGAATTAGTGCTAAGGCAATCAAATTATTTTTCATAGGTAGAAACGTTTTATGTAAAAATACGCTAATCGGTATATTATTCCTGTTGAAATTTGATTTGTTTTTCGTCAAATGCTTTTTTACAATTTTCAAGTATAGTTGCGCAAACTTCTTTGTAGTCTTCGTTTTTTGTCCAAGCTTGAACGGACATAAAAATAGCTGTTTCCCCCAATTCTTTTACAAAGACTGATGGTTTGTCGTTTTGCAAAACTTTCGGAATTGAATTGACAACTTCCAAAATTGCTGATTTGGCCTCCTGTAAATTTGACTGATAGGAAACACGAATAGTGAGGTCGGTTCTTTGAAGTGTTTTTTCTGAGAAATTGACAATCTTCCCATTAGATAAAATTCCATTTGGAATAAAAACCACCTCATTGTTAACCGTCAACAATTGTGTTACAAATATTTGAATATCGATTACTTTCCCCAATGATCCTTGAGCCTCAATCGTATCTCCTAGTTTGAATGGTTTGAAAAGAATGATTAGGATTCCTCCAGCAAAATTAGCTAATGACCCCTGAAGTGAAAGTCCAATTGCTAAACCAGCAGCGCCAAGAATAGCAAGAAATGAAGATGATTCTACGCCTAGTTTTGTGATTACAGCTACGAACAACACGATGCGTAATCCCCAAAAAATAATGTCAGATAAGAATTTAATTAAAGTGGGTTCGACTTCTTTCCGAATCATGATTTTTCTCGACACGGAATTAATAAATCTGATTGCCCAAATACCAATGATGAGTAGTAGTAAAGCAGCAATTAATTTTGGGGCATAGTCAATTAAGACTTTTGTAAAAGCTTCGGAATACTGGCCGAAAAGTGTAGCGTCTATAAGTAAGTTCATGTTGTTATAATAAAAAACCTTCTCAAAATAGAGAAGGTGATTTTGGTGCAAAAATAGGTTTTTTATAAATTAATCAGCATCTTCTTCAACGCTATTTGTAATTGTTCCTTCGGGTTCTTTCGCATCATGTGAACCATCATTCGTAAAAGAATTAATTTTTTCCTTGGCGGTTTCAATCGTTTCGGAAAGTTTTTCTTTTGCTTCTTCCGCAAATTCCTCTGCTTTTGCGATGATTGGACCCGATTTTTCTTTGACCGTTTCGATTACTTCAGTGAGCACTTCTTCTGCTTTTTCAGAAAATTGTCCTGCTTTTTCTTTGGCTACTTCTGCATATTCTTCTGCTTTTTCTACTAATGGAGCCGCGTTTTCTTTTGCTTTTGCGATAGTTTCATCAACAATATGCTCCGCTTTGTCTGCCATTTCCTCAGCTGAGGTTTTGGCTGTTCCAAATAAATTCTTAAAAAATGATCCTAATCCCATGATATTTTAGTTTTTGGTTAACTCTCAAATTTACTAAAAAAACTAGTTCACGAATCATTGTGACTGCAATTCTTTCAAAACCAGCGAGAAGTTATCAGCGGGTAATTGACAAGTTTTGTTCTTACAGATATAAAATAAGGACTTCTTATTTACATATCTGTTTTGTAAGAAAGGTATTTTTGACTCGTTTGCTGTGCCTGCGACAAGTACATTGGGGACATAATTTTTATGGAGTTCTTTGGCAAATTGAATTGCGTCGTTACTGCAAATCGCAAGTTCAAGGGAGTTAATGTCATAATTCAAAAATCCGTCCAACCAATTAGAGAAGGCGCTTGGATAGTCAATCGTTGGGATTAGTTTATGGGTCATTTTTTTAGCAATTTCCATATAATGACTGTTGCCGAAATAGATGCTCAGTTTATATAAATTCTTTGCCATCATTGAGTTTGATGCGGGAATCACATTGTCTTCAGTTTCAAAATGTAAAGTGATGAGCGGTTCGTCTTGGTTTGATTTGAATGCAAATAAAGATTGGTAGCCATCAAAGAAATGATCCAAGCAATAATCAGTTAATTTTTTGGAATTTTGTAGCCATTTTTCATCGAAGGTGACTTGATAAAGTGAGATAAAAGCTTCGATTACAGTAGCATAATCTTCCAAAAATCCATTAATAGTCGCATTGCCATCTTTGTACGAATGCCACAAGTTTCCCTCCGTAGACCAAAGATTTCGGACAATAAAATTGGCGTTTTTTAGCGCGATTTCGAGATATTTTTCAGTTTGAAATGCTTTGTACGCATCCACATAACCTTTTAGCATAATGGCATTCCAAGAAGTGAGGCATTTGTCATCAAGACGTGGTTTGCTTCGCTGTTCTCGAACTTTGTAGAGTCGTTTTTCCCAACTCAATTTCTTCGCTTTTAAAACTTCAACATTTATAATGTGTTCCGCAGCAATTTCTTCGATTGATTTGTTTTGGATCAAGACATAATTTCCGTGTTCCCAATGGCCGAACTCATTGATGTTGAATACGCTGCTGAACAAATCAAAATCTTCTTTCAAAAGGGCTTGTAACTCCTCTTTTGTCCAAATATAAAAAGCGCCTTCTTCTAAATGTTGCTCGATGTTTAGGCTGTCCGCATCTAATGCGCTATAGAATGCACCTTCAGGCGTGAGCCATTCTTTGTTTACAAAATGTAGTGTTTTCTCGACGATTTCTTGGTATAACGAATTTTGAGTTCGTGTAAAAGCATCCGAATATAAAGACACCAATTGCCCGTTGTCATAAAGCATTTTTTCGAAGTGCGGAACATGCCATTTCCCATCTACAGAATAGCGTGAAAAACCGCCATCGGCCGTGTCGAATAAACCGCCATAGGCCATTTTTGTTAGGGTTAAATCGACGAAATTGAGAAGTTCATGGTCTTTGTTTTGGTGTCCATAACGCATCAAGAACGCGTAATTATTTGGCATCATAAATTTGGGTGCACGAGCCATACCACCGAAATCCCAATCGAAACTTTTTTTCCAGTTTTCGATTAATGGAACAATTACTTCTTGTGGAATTTCGTCACTATTGTTTGGTGAAGGAACAATAGAAAGTTGCTGTAATCCAGTGTGTAGTTTTTGGGCATATTCTTCTAATTTTTCTGGTTGTCTGAGATACAATTCCTGCAATTGTTCTAAAGAATTGATCCATTCGGCTTTTCTGAAATAAGTGCCGCCCCAAACTGGACGTCCGTCGGGAAGTGTTACGACATTCATAGGCCAACCGCCACGACCTGTCATAATTTGAATGGCTTTCATGTACACGGCATCTATATCTGGTCGTTCTTCGCGATCTACTTTGATGTTGACGAAATGTGCGTTCATAGTTTGTGCCACTTCATCAGCTTCGAAACTTTCGTGTTCCATGACATGGCACCAATGGCAAGCCGAATAACCGACGCTAATAATGATGAGTCGGTTTTGGTTTTTTGCTTGTGCAAGACTTTCGGTATTCCAGGCTTTCCAATGCACTGGGTTGTTGGCGTGTTGGAGTAGGTATGGACTGGTTTCTTTGGATAGTTCGTTCATATTGATTGTTGATTGATGATTTTTGACTGACGAATTTAGAACCCAGTTGCCCTAGCCCCGATGGCAGTGGAAATCCTTTTGTGTTTTACGCAATGCCCCTAGTCCTTCGACTGCGCTCAGGATGACAAGCTTCGTGCTCGGGGCGACAAAAACACAAAAGATTGTAACGTACAGCGGGAATTAGCTCCTAAAAAAAATTAGCCGTTGAGCGCTTCGACGATGATATCTTTGTCATTAAGCATGTCTTTGAGCATGTTTTCGATGCCGCTTTTGAGGGTGAAAGTCGATGAAGGACAGCCGTTGCACGCACCTTGTAAGACTACTTTAACGCGTTTTTCAGATTCGTCGTAAGAATCGAACAGAATGTTACCCCCATCGGCTGCGACTGCGGGCTTGACGTATTCTTCGAGGATGTTGATGATTTGCTGCGAGGTGGTGTCTAAGGAATCGAAATTTTCTATTTTTTGTTTTTCAATTTTTGGAGACGCTACGATGAGATCTTCGTCGAGTACGGCGCCTCCGTTTTCTATAAAAAGTTTGATGAAGGAACGCAATTCGATAGTAATGTCGTTCCATTCGTAAGAATCGTACTTGCTGACGGAAATATAATTTTCGTCGATAAAAATCTCTTTTACATAAGGGAAACTGAACAATTCTTTCGACAACGGAGACGGTTTTGTTTCGTCTATGTTTTTAAATTCCATCGCTGTTTTTGTTACCATTTTGTTAATTACAAACTTAAGCGTGGCTGGGTTTGGCGTCATTTCGCCGTATACGGTGATGGGTTGTTTTTTGGTTTTATTTTCTTCGGCTTTGATGATGATTCCGCCATTGTTGACGAAATCTTCGATTTGTTCTGCAACATCTTCTTGAACATCATTCCATTCGACAATATTATAGCGTTCGATGGCGATAAAATTTCCTGAAATGTATACTGATTTTACAAAGGGTAAGTAGAATAATTGTTGCACTAACGGAGCGTTTTTAGTTTCGTCGATATTTTTGAATTCAAAGTTCTCGTTTTGGGTAATAAAATCGGGGAATTCGAATTTTAAAATAGTAGGATTTTGCGTCTCTTTGATTTTGATTTTTAGCATGATGGCGTATTTTCTGCAAATTTAACAAAGATATTTTCAGCATTTATTTATATTTGGCAATTAAGTATTATTTAACGTTTGCTTATTCTTTTCCTAATGACAAAAAAATTACTCATAGTTTTTTTGCTTTTTACTTGTTTCGCAAAAGCACAATTACAAATAGACTATACACTTACACCTGCGCAATTAGTGCAAAATGTACTTGTTGGGCAAGGTGTTGTTCCTTTCAACATACAATTTAATCGTTCCTTTCCTGCTGCTACCGCAGTCAGAGACCAAGCGGCGAGATTCTATTCCAATTTTAATCCTACTGGTTTAGGGTTAGACGCAGGTATCTTATTAACGACTGGACAATCAAGTGTGGCACTTGGACCAAATGGTGTAGGTAATAGATCACTGGCGACTACTATTCCCGTTGAAGGAGATGTGGATTTGGCTACTTTGACGGGGCAGCCTGTTAGAAGTGTGTCAATTGTAGAGTTCGATTTCGTGGCTACGGGTTTAATTTTGAATTTTGATTATGTTTTTGCTTCGGAGGAATATCCAGAATATTCTATTTCTGTATTTAATGATGTATTTGGATTTTTCTTAAGCGGTCCAGGTTTGGCTGGTCCGTATGCTGGTGGAGCCATCAATATTGCGCGGACTCCTACTACCAATACGGGATCTAATGTTGTTTCTATTGGAAATGTAAATAATGGGAATGGCAATGCAGGGCCTTGTAATAATTGCACGTATTATGTGAATAACACAATTGTCGGCACTCCTTCTCATACTTCTCTTCAGTACGATGGATTTACAGTTCCGCTTCGTGCGACTGCCCCATTGATTTGTGGGCAAACCTATCACATCAAGTTGGCTATATCTAATACGACAGACAGCTTGTGGGACTCCGCAGTTTTTATTAAAAATTTTAGAATTGAACCTTTGGTATTAGTCGATAATCTTGGTTTATCTGACAATCCTTTTGTTTGTTTTGGCGAGACAGTTACTATTTCTTCAGGGGTTACTCCAAGTGCAAATATTCTAAAGTGGTATAAAGACGGGGTATTGTTGCCTCTTGAAACAGGGCCAAATTTGATAACGACAGAGCCTGGGGTATATACTTTTGAAGAATATACACCAGCTGGTTGCAGGTTAGCAGTTGACGATATAACCATTGGTTTCTTGCCAGAAATTGCAGTTACTCAGCCATTAAATCTTACATCATGTAATGGTTCTTTTAATATTGATCAAACTGGTTTGATAATTTCTACTTTAGCAAGTCCGAGTAATTATGGTATTACATACTATAACACCAATGCAGGTAATGAAGCTACAAATGGTTCTATAAATGGAGTAATTCCAGATACTGATTTGGCTACTTACCCTATCGCAGGTTCTAGTGCTGTTATTTGGGTTCGAATAGAAGATCTTGTAGGTTCTGGTTGTTCCACAGTAAAATCATTTAATCTCAATGTAACAAGTGCTTCAGGAACTTTCAGTTATCCTGGCAGCCCTTATTGCAACAATGATCCTGCGTTGAAGTTGCCCACACTTTTTGCATTAACCTCAGGAGGAACTTTTTCTGCAACACCGGCTGGATTGTCGATAAATTCTGCAACAGGTGCCATTAATGGTGTTGCAAGTACAGTAGGTGTATATACAGTTTCCTATGATATTGCCGCTACTGCTTTGTGTCCCGCTTTTAATACAACAGCAACTGTTGAAGTAGTAGG
>CALPOS020000006.1 GCA_943325255.2 Sphingobacterium thalpophilum | reverse complement strand
TGCGCTAAGGAAAGCATGACAGGACCAATTGTTGTCGCTTATGCTGATACTTTGTTTAGAGCCGACTTCACCTTAGACACGTCTGCAGACAGCGTAATTTGGGTAAAACAAGTAGAAGACCCAAGTGCATTTGGTGTAGTACAACTTAATGAGAACAATCAAATTGTTGATTTCGTTGAAAAGCCAAAGGATTTCGTTTCCGATTTAGCGATTATTGGAATTTATTATTTCAAATCTGGCGAAACATTGCGCGCGGAATTGCAATATTTATTAGATAATAATGTTGTTAAAGGTGGCGAATATCAGTTGACTGACGGTTTGGAAAACATGAAAGTAAAAGGCCTCAAATTTGTTCCCGGAAAAGTAGACGAATGGATGGATTGTGGAAACAAAGCTGTAACTGTAGAAACCAACTCAAGAATGTTAGATTTCTTACACCAAGATGGGGAAAACTTAGTGCATCCTTCGGTTGTGATTGAGCATTCTACCATTATTCCGCCTTGCTTTATAGGAGAAGATGTGGTTCTAATCAACGCGACAGTTGGTCCGAATGTGTCTCTAGGAAAAGCATGTCACGTGTGTGACTCAAACATCAAAAACAGTTTGGTACAAAATCATTCACACATTAAGAACGCCAATCTAGACAACGCCATGATCGGAAGTCACGCTAGTTTTGACGGGAATTTTACTAGTATTAGCATTGGAGATTATTCTGTTTTAGAATAACCATACATGAAGAAAATCGCTTTTATATTTTTCTTTGGAATCCTATTTTCCGCTTCGCTTCTGGCTCAAACCGAACCAGACGCGATTGCTTTGGCAGATGATGATTTTCAAAATTCTTTCTATGAATCGTTACTTCAAAAAGGAATAGAGAACTACGATAAGGCCATTACTGCTCTGGAAAAATGCAATAAACTACAGCCTGAGAACGATGTGGTTTTTTTCGAAATGGGCAAGAATTACTTGGCACAAAAGAAATATAAAGACGCTTACGATTATTTCGAAAAAGCCACAAAAATCAATCCCAAAAACCAATGGTATTGGGTGGGCATGTACGATGTGTGCTACGAAACCAAAGATTTCAATCAAGCCATTGTTATTGTTACTAAATTAATTGAATTCAAAAAAAGCTATAAAGAAGATTTGGTGTCGTTGTATATGAATACACAAGAGTTCGACAAGGCGTTGACCTTGATTAACGAGCTCAACGACACAATAGGTAAGACGGATCAAAGAGAAAATTACAAAGCTCAAATTCTCAGAGAATCTAAATATCAGAATGCGGAAATGGAGAATTTGATTGCTCAGATTAAGAAGTTTCCAAAAGAAGAATCTAATTATATCGCATTGATTTTCCTTTACTCTGAAAACAATCAAGAGGACAAAGCGCTAGAAATCACAAAACAACTAGAGAAGGAAATTCCAACTTCAGATTGGGCTCAAGTGAGTTTGTTCAAACATCACTTGAATAATAATGATGGTGTAAGCGGCGTACAATCTATGAATAAAGTCTTTGCTAGTGCTAAAATCGACTCAAAAATCAAGCATCGCATGCTCAATGAGTTTTTGATTTTCATCAAAGACAAACCCGAATTTGATAAAGATTTAGAAAAAGCCCTTTCGTATTTCGATTCAGATAAAGAGGTGAAAGTAGCTAAGGAAATTGCAAAATTTTACCACAATAAATCCGATTGGGACAAAGCAATCAAGTATTACGAAATGCATCTTAGGAATAACTCTGAAGATTTTGAAACCCAATTGTTATTGCTTGAAGTTTACACCGAAAAACAGGATTTTGCCACCGTAGCTAAAAGAGCAGAAAACTTGCAAGAACTCTATCCTTCGCAACCACAATTTTACTACTACGCAGGATTGGCATATAATCAGTTATTGCAGTATAAAAAAGCCAAGGATGCACTTGAAGCAGGCATCGACTATGTGCTAGATGACAAAGCGCTAGAGATTAATTTCAATATACAATTAGGAGAAGCGTGGGCAGGATTAGGAGATCAGAAAAAAAAGGAGACTTATTTTTTGAAGGCTGATGCGTTAATGAAACAAAAATAATAATGTATAAATATTTTGCGTTTTTAATAATCGGTGTGCTTTTTTCGTGTAAATCAAAAGCAGTTTTGATTGAAGGAAAAGCAAAAGATGTTCTGTCTTCGGACCAAATTGTGGCTAGTCATTATAACAACAAAAAAGAATTTTCGACGCTGTATATAAAATCGAATGCGCATTACGAGGATGAAAAACAGAGCCAAAAGGTCACGGCAGAGATCAAAATCAAGAAAGACGAAAAGATATTGATTAGTATTCGCTTTATTGGAATAACTATGGCAAAAGCGCTTATTACGCCAACAGAAGTAAAGTATTACGAAAAAATAAACAACAGTTTTTTTCAAGGAGATTACACGACTTTGAGCCGTTGGTTGGGCAGCGATTTAGATTTTAGCAAAGTGCAAAACATGTTGCTGGGTGAAGCGTTAGACGATTTAAACAAAGGAAAGTACACGGCAAATATTGTTGACCAAATGTTTAAATTGAAAGATAGTACAGATGTAAATACGATAAAAGAGTATTTTTTTGAATCGGATAAATATCTTATCAAGAAACAACAGATTACTCAAAGAGCACAAGATCGTTCCTTAGAAATTGCTTATCCAAATTATGCGGATTTTAATCAAATTCTGATGCCGACAAATATCATCATCGATGCCATCCATAACAAAGCAAAAACAAATATCGCAATTGATTACAACACAATTACTTTCAATGAAGACTTATCATTTCCCTACAATGTGCCAGAGGGATACGAACAAATTTTTATAAACTAGCGCTCCATGTTAAATACAATGCCGAAATATATTTTTAGTCTTTTGTTTTTGTTGACCTCAACAATGATGTGGAGTCAGATTACGCAGCAGGAAAAACTTGAACAAAGAAAAGCACAAATTCTGCGTGAGATTAAGGAGAAGGAAGATCAACTGCAGAACGTGCAATCGAAAGAGAAAACAGTCACTAAGCAGTTGAAAATTCAAACTGAAAAGATCAAACTTAAAGAAAATCTGATCAATACCACGGAAAAGCAAACGAAGCTATTGAGTAATGATATGTATATCAATCAGATGAATATCAATCGACTTAAAAAAGAATTAGTGCTTCTTAAGGAAGATTATGCCAAAATGATTCAGAAGTCGTACAAAAGCCGATCAGAACAAAGCAGGGCGATGTTTTTACTCTCTTCACAAAACTTCCTTCAAGCGTACAAGCGAGCACAGTATATGAAGCAATATGCCAGCTACAGAAAAACACAAGGAATCGAAATTCAAGAAAAATCGGTGGAGTTAGAAAATTTTAATCAAATTATCGGAGTTCAAAAAACGGCCAAACAAAAATTGATTGAGGAAAACGAAAAGGAAAGACTTGCATTAGAGAAAGAAAGACAATTGCAACAAGAACTAGCGAAGTCGATCAAAAAAGACAAGAAACAAATTATTGCCGAAATCAAGAAAAAGCAGCAAGAAACAAGAAATATCGATAATCAAATCCAAAAATTATTAAAAGCGGCGATTGCGGCAGCCAACAAAAAAACAGCTTCGGCTGTTGCAAAGGCAAATCCCAAAACTACGACAGCAGCAGCAACAAAAGCAACAGAAACATCTACGAAAATTGTTTTGACTTCTGAAGGGCAAATAATTGCAAATAACTTCAAAGCGAATAAAGGTAAATTACCTTGGCCTGTTGAAAAAGGATTTGTTTCTTTAGGCTATGGAGATCAAGCACATCCCATATACAAGTCACTAGTAGTTCATAATAGTGGTGTAGAAATCACCACCGATCAAGGAGCCAGCGCGAGAGCCGTATTTGGAGGAGAAGTAATCAGCGTAATGGTTCTTTCACCCGTAAATAAAGCGGTGATGATTCAGCATGGAGATTATTTTACAGTCTATCAGAATTTAAGCAGTGTAAGCGTCAGCAAAGGCGATAAGGTTTCCATTAAACAACCTATTGGAAGAATTAGAACCAATGGCGACACGGGTAAAACAGTTTTAAAGTTTACCATATCTCAAAATACCACATACAGCAATCCAGCGGGTTGGTTGTTTAAAATGTAATTTTAGAAATTAAAATATTATCTCATGAAAAAATCACTACTTATTCTCTTTCTTGGCATTTCAGCAATTTCTTCGGCCCAAGCTTTAAACGGACCAGAAAGTATAGAATGGGATGAAGCCAATTCACGATGGCTAATCGGAAATAAGGGCAACGGAACCATACTTGCAAGAAGCGAAGCAGGAACATTAAGTAATTTCGTTACCGGAATCCCATCTGGGCCCTATGGTATAGAAATCTTGGGAAATGTTTTGTATGCGTGCGAAGGTGGCTTTATTAGAGGGTACGATTTAGCTTCTGGGAGTAATCTTTTTACATTAAACTTAAACGGAACTTTTTTAAATGGCCTAACTTCAGACGGCGTTGGCAATTTATATGCAACTGATTTTTCCGCAAAGAAAATATTTAAAGTCGATGTGAATGCAGTGACTTTTTCGACCTTGGCGTCTGGCTTAGCCAAAACACCTAACGGGATTATATACGACGGTGAGAATAATCGTTGTTTATATGTGACTTGGGGAACGAATGCACCTATCAATGCAATCAATTTGACAACAAATGCAATTTCAACGGTATTGGCGACCACGCTTAGCAATTGCGATGGAATCACAAGAGATTCGTGTGGTAATTACTATGTTTCGTCTTGGGGAAACAATAAGTTAAATAAGTTTGACAAATCATTAACAGGAACTTTTACGGCACTTTCGGGGACATTGAGTAGTCCGGCAGATATAGATACTAAATTCGGAACAATAACCGATGTTATTGGTAATACCAATAGCAACAATTCCTTGACTTTCACATCGATTGATTTGCCTTTAGCTGAGATTGTTTATGGCGATGTAACATTAACAACAACTACAACATTTTCATCATATCAATGGTATCTCAATGGCGCACTAATTGATGGCGCGACGGATCAAACCTATGTACCAACAATTCAAGGCGAATACTATTGTGTTGTTACTGCGAATAACTGTCTTGCAACGTCTAATGTGATTACAGCGCCTTTCTTAAGCAATAGTTCGTTTGAGCGCAACAATACAATCAAACTCTTTCCCAACCCAGCAAATGATATGATTACGATTTCTTTTGAAGGAGAATTTGAAGAGAATTATTCGATAATTAATACACTTGGACAAGTAGTCGCAATTGGAAAGGAAATTAAAAACGAAAAACAGATTAGAATTTCAGTGTCGAATTTAACTACAGGAAATTATATACTGCAAATGAAAATTAATGGCATTCTAGAAAAAATCAAGTTTGTTAAGCGTTAAATAAACAAAGCTTTTAGTTCGGTAGCTTCGCTAGGTTTCATTTTTCCAGCCAATACCAAACTCAATTGTTTTCGTCGTAAAGCCGCTTCAAAGCGTTCCTTTTCTAAGTCAGTCTCTGGAATGACCGCTGGAACTTCAACAGGTCTTCCCATATCGTCAACAGCTACAAATGTATAAATCGCTTCATTCGCTTTGCTTCGGATGCCTGATTCGCGATCTTCTACCCAAACATCAAGAAAAATTTCCATCGAACTTTTGAAACTGCGTGACACTTTTGCCTCAACAGTTACAACACTTCCCAACGGAATTGCTCTATTGAAAGCGACGTGATTCACAGAAGCAGTTACCGTTATTCTCCTAGAATGTCTTCTTGCTGAAATACTTGCCGCACGGTCCATCCGAGCGAGCAATTCACCTCCAAAAAGATTGTTTAGCGGGTTGGTTTCACTAGGTAAAACTAAATCAGTGAGAATAGTGAGTGATTCGGAAGGATGTTTTGGATGCATATGTTTTGACTTACGTTCAGTTCAACGGAATGGTTTAGGGAGCAAAGATACTTACAGTCCATAAAAAATCCCGCGAGTTACGGGATAATTTTTATAGCGCTTTTACCATTAACCAAGCATCCGGATTGTTTGCTTTTTGAATTTCAAGCATGGCTTGTTGTGCCTCAGCATAAGTGGCGTAACTGCCATATAAAACAGGAAATAAACCGTGTTTGTTTGGTGCAATTCTTCGCGCTTTAAAACCAGATTTAAGTAAATCATTATAAATATTTTGTGCATTTTCTTCCTTTCTAAAAGCACCAGCAACAACGTGATATAACATTTTCTCTTCACTAACAGTCAATGTTACCGCCGGCATTGGGGTATCAAGCAAGAAAGTGGCCTCTTGAATTTTATTTTGAACTTGCTTCTGAACAGCAGTTTCAACCAACAAAGTTTCTTTTGCCACCTGATTTTCATACATTTTATAACCGACAGTCGCAGTTACAGATAATCCTAAAATTAAAATTGCGGCATATCTTAGATAAGGTCTTCCTTTACGAACTTCAGGGTCAAGTGGAACGATTTCTTTTTCCTCGAAAACAGGAACTTCCACTGTGACAGCTGTTTCCACACGATGCAAGGCTTGCTCGCGCTTGATTGCTGGAGAAACAAAGGAATTCAATCCAAAAGACTCCTTCAGATAATTAATATTTTCTAAAGGTGTGAAAACAATATTCTTTTCAGAATTTAAATGCAATTCACCAATATTTTTCAGCGTAAATTTTTCGTTCACTTGAAGAATACTGTTCCATATAACTACTTCACTTTCAATAGAGGCAACCGCACTTTCATAACTAGACTTTTCTAGTTGAGCGATGTGATTTGCCAATAACCCGTCATTGTTTTTTAAATTAGAATTAAAAGAAATGACTTTCTTTGGTGGATAAAAAGAATTCGTATTTTCATGCAAATGTGCCGACTGGATTTCGGTTAAAAATGCGCCAAAACCTGGCACGGTGACACATTGATGACGATATAAAAGTTGGGAAATATACTGCTCGATCTTCATAGCAACAAAGTTATACAATGCCCAACAGCAGCAAAATTTTATTAGCAATTTTTATTAACAATTGAGATAAATTTTATACTTTTCATTTTCAATAATTTACTATGCGCCACGAAGATTTATTTTATGTATTAGCCTTGCTAAAAGTAGAAGGTGTGGGCGATATTGTCGCTAAAAAATTACTTTCTATTTGTCCAGAACCATCCGAAATTTTTAAATCCAAAGCTTCCCATCTCAATTCGATTGATGGAATCGGTAGTGTTTTAATTAAGAATTTAAAGGACAAATCTGTCTTCGAAAAAGCCGAAGCGGAATTGCAATTCTTAGAGAAAAATCAAATTGATGTTTCTTTTTTCTTAGATGAAAATTACCCCGACAAACTAAAACATTGCGTGGACGGCCCAGTCTTATTATTCTCCAAAGGAAATATTCAACTTAAGAATAGAAAGATTATTAGTATTGTAGGCACGCGTCAAATTAGTTCGTACGGCATGAATTTCTGCAAAAATCTAATTGGCGATTTAGCACCATTAGACCCAGTAATCGTAAGTGGTTTTGCCTATGGCGTCGACATTGTGGCGCACCAAGCCGCTTTGGAGCACAACCTACAAACCGTTGGTATTGTAGCGCACGGTTTGAATCAAATTTATCCCAAGGTTCACAAGAAGTATGTACATCGAATGGAAGAAAACGGCGGTTTTATGACTGAATTTTGGAGCACGTCCAATCCTGAAAAAGAGAATTTTGTACGTCGCAATCGCATTGTGGCTGGAATTTCAGAAGCTACCATTGTCATCGAGTCTGCGGACAAAGGAGGTTCGATTATTACGGCAAATCTAGCCAACGATTACAACCGTGATGTCTTTGCGGTACCCGGTCGAGTAGGAGATTTTTACAGTCAAGGATGCAATACGTTGATTAAAACTCAGAAAGCGAATCTATTGACCGGTGCAGCAGACTTAATATTTAATCTTAACTGGGATATAAAAACGGAGTCGAAACCGATTCAAAAGCAGCTTTTCGTTGAACTGAATTCCGAAGAACAAAAAATTTACGATTTCCTTTTTGCAAGAGAAAAAGAAATGCTGGACATTATTGCATTAGAATGCGACTTCCCAGTTTTTAAAATCTCAGGTATTTTACTCAATATGGAATTGAAAGGCGTAATTCGTCCTTTGCCAGGAAAATTATACGAAGCGATTTAGTCAAGAGCGAAACCCTAATTTTTCTCGAACTCGAGCCAAAACGCCATTGGCTACAGCCTGCGCTTTTGAAGCACCTTTAAGTAAGGCAGCTTCAATCTCAGGCAGGTTATTCATGTAATAGCTGTAAGTCTCACGTTCGCTTTTGAACTTTTCCAAAATCAATTCAAACAACGCTTGTTTGGCGTGTCCGTATCCGTAATCGCGATTGACATTTGCATAATTTATTGTCATCGCTGCAATTTGATCTTCGGAAGCGAGTAGTTTATAGATGGCGAAAATTTTGCAAGTTTCGATATCTTTTGGCTCTTCTAGTGGCGTGCTGTCCGTTTCAATAGACATCACCTGCTTCCGCAGCGCTTTATCATCTAAAAAGATGTTGATGATATTATTGGCGGATTTACTCATTTTTCCACCATTGGTTCCAGGAACATATTTGGTTTCTTCTTGGGTTGAAGCCTCAGGCAAAACAAAAGTCTCTCCCACTTGATGATTGAATCGTGCCGCTACATCTCTGGTAATTTCAATATGTTGCAATTGGTCTTTTCCGACAGGCACAAACTCTGCATCGTACAACAAAATATCTGCCGCCATCAACATTGGATAAGTAAATAGCCCCGCATTGACATCCTCCAAACGATCTGACTTATCTTTAAACGAATGCGCTAAGGTCAATCGTTGATAAGGAAAAAAGCAACTTAAATACCACGACAATTCAGCAGTTTGAGGAACATCAGACTGACGATAGAAAATGACTTTTTCAATATTTAATCCACAAGCCAACCAAGCCGCGGCAGTACTGAAGTTGTTCTGACGCAATACCGCTCCGTTTTTGATTTGGGTAATGGCGTGTAAATCAGCAATAAATAGAAAGGATTCGTTTTCTGGTCGATTTGACAATTCGATTGCGGGAATAATTGCACCCAATAAGTTTCCTAAATGTGGAGTTCCTGTACTTTGAATACCAGTCAGTATTTTAGCCATATGCTACAAAATTTTGTCAAAGGTAAATGATTTGGGAAAAACTAAGGATTGAATTCTTACTTTTGAAGACATGAAAATCATAAAAATTATTTTTTGGATCCTTTGGCGCATTTGGTTTTACCTGATGATGGGCGTTCCAATTATAATTATGTTTCCATTTTTGGTTGTTTCGATTTTAAAAGAAGAATGGTATCGGTACTTTTTTGTCATGGCGAGGATATGGGCAAAGTTCATTTTGATTACCTCTGGTTTTTACTGGAAAGTCAAATCAGAACAAGACATCGCGATGGACAAGAGCTATATGTTTGTGGGCAATCACACTTCAATGACCGACATCATGTTGATGTTAGCCGTAGTTAAAAACCCATTTGTTTTTGTAGGTAAGAAAGAATTAACAAAAATTCCACTTTTTGGTTTTTTCTACAAACGCACCTGCATTTTAGTAGATAGAAATAGTTCTAGAAGTAGAATGGAGGTTTTTAATAGAGCTCAAAAGCGACTCAATCAGGGGTTGAGTATTTGTATTTTTCCTGAAGGCGGCGTTCCCGCTGACGAATCGATAGTGCTTGATGACTTTAAAGACGGCGCTTTTCGGTTGGCGATTGAGCATCAGATTCCAATAGCGCCTTTAACTTTTATGGATAATAAAAAGAGATTTTCCTATACTTTTTTCAGTGGTAGCCCAGGATTAATGAGGGTTTTTATTCATCCATTAATTCCAACAATTGGCAAAACCATCGAAAACAAAAAAGACATCAAAGAAGTCAAAGAGCAAGTTTATCAAGTAATCTATGATCAATTAATAAAGACATAAAAAAACCCGAACGAATCGGGTTTCTTATTTATGCTTCATGATCCTTTATATAGGCTTTGATTTTTTGTTCTAATTCATCTGCCAATTCAGGATTGTCTTTAATCAAAACCTTAACGGCATCTCGACCTTGACCTAATTTCGTGTCGCCATAGCTAAACCATGAACCTGCTTTTTTGATGATTTCAAACTCTACAGCTAAATCTAAGATTTCGCCTGTTTTCGAAACACCTTCACCGTACATGATATCAAATTCTGCCGTTTTGAATGGTGGAGCCACTTTATTCTTAACGACTTTTACTTTTGTTCTATTACCAATAACGTTGTCACCTTCTTTTATTTGAGAAGAACGACGAATATCCAAACGGATCGAAGCGTAAAACTTCAAGGCATTTCCTCCGGTTGTTGTTTCTGGATTTCCGAACATCACGCCGATTTTCTCTCTCAATTGGTTGATGAAAAATACGGTGCAATGTGTTTTGCTGATGGTTCCAGTCAATTTTCGCAACGCTTGCGACATCAAACGCGCGTGTAATCCCATTTTAGAATCACCCATTTCGCCTTCAATTTCACTTTTTGGAGTTAATGCTGCTACCGAGTCGATCACCACGATATCAATAGCACCGGATCGAATTAGGTTTTCTGCAATTTCTAACGCCTGTTCTCCATTATCTGGTTGAGAAATAATTAGGTTTTCAATATCAACGCCTAATTTCTCTGCATAATTTCTATCGAACGCATGTTCAGCATCTATAAAAGCAGCAATACCGCCCGCTTTTTGAGCTTCTGCAATCGCGTGTAAAGTCAAGGTTGTTTTTCCAGAAGATTCAGGCCCGTAGATTTCAATAATTCGTCCTTTAGGATATCCATTTACACCTAATGCTAAATCCAATCCCAAAGATCCCGAAGAAATAGTTTCTACTTCTTCAACGGCTCTATCTCCCATTTTCATTACGGTTCCTTTTCCGTAAGTTTTGTCAAGTTTATCAAGCGTTAGTTGTAATGCTTTTAATTTGGCTTCTTTTTCTGAACTCATCTTTTCCTTCATTTATGATACACTTATTTTTCGTAAAAATACTTCCTTTTTTCTCAAGTTGCAAGGCTATAATTTGTCGATTTTAAAAAGTTATCAGCATTATATTTATTTTCAAAACGACTATTATTTAGCTGCTATTTTCTCAAGATTGCCGCCCACTTTTCAAATCTTTTTTCATCTTTTATGGCAAAAAATGTTTGTGTCATATCAATCGCCATTTCTCTTTGCTGGTTGGTGTTAGGGCACATTTTCATTCCTAATTCATATACTTTTTCAGCTTCTTCGAATTCATTAAGTTGTAAGAGTGCATACCCGAGTTCTCGATAGAGCATATAATTTTTTGCATCTTGTTTTAGTTCGCTTTTTAGAAGGGCAATTGCTTTTTCGTATTCACCCAAAGAATTGTAGGCAAACGACAATTCGAAAATTAAGTTTTTGGCATTTGGTTTCAAGGATAAAGCACTTTCTAAAAAGGGTAAAGCCAAATCGCTTTTTTGCACTTTATTATACTGGTAGCCCAAAAGGACCAAATCTTCTGGGGTTTTTTGCCGTTCATCAGCGAGTTTTAACCAAAGCGGTTTTTCTGGTAAATGAAGCGCGGCTATTTGTTCGTCTTTCAAGATATAAATAGGAGGCGTTTTCATGTCCAGTGTTCTTTTCGCAATGTAATATTGCGAGTTAGGTTGAAGTTTCCAATTCGAAAACGAATCGATAGATAATTCACTATGGAAGGTAAATGTAAAACCTACGACTTCATCCAAGAAGATATAGCCCAATAGATAATTTAGTTCTGATGTTTTTTGGGGCAAAACAACCCAATGGTCTACGGCGTTAAAATAATCTGTTTCGAATTGGATATTGGGTTGTTTTCTAATTTGCCCTAAAATTAGACTACTGTAAAAAAGAAGTAGGATTTGAATAAATATTGTACGTGGCATGTTATAAGATTTGTTTGGTGTTTACAATTCAAAACTAAGTTATATTTTGTGGGTAAGATTGAAGATTTTCTGCATCAATTGTTAAATTAATAGCTCAATTCTCAGAGGGTAAACAATCGAAAAAGAAATTATTTTTAGTATTTTTGGCAAAATTTTTTAAATGGAAAAAATCCTTTCTTATCCTCTATCAGCATTAGTGGTGCTATTGTTTTTGTTGGGTTTGATTGTTTTTCATCCAATTCAATGGGTTTGCTTTAACGTATTTGGTTACCAAGCCCATAAAAAAAGTGTTGACTACTTGAATTTTTTTTTGTTGCGAGTTGCAAACGTTATAGGAACAACTTTCAAATTTGAGAATAGAGCGGATATTCCGGAAAGCGCACCTCTAATTGTGGTTGCCAATCATCAAAGTCTTTATGACATTATTGGGATTATTTGGTTTTTGAGAAAGTTTCATCCCAAATTTGTCAGTAAAAAAGAATTGGGCAAAGGAATTCCGAGCATCTCCTACAATCTAAATCATGGTGGTTCAGTTCTGATTGATAGAAAAGATCCTAAGCAAGCGATTCCGACGATAAAGAAATTAGCTGACTATATCGAATTGCATAACCGAACTGCAGTTATTTTTCCTGAAGGAACCAGAAGCAAAGACGGAAAACCAAAGGAATTTGCGCAAAGTGGATTGAAAATATTATGCAAATATGCGCCTTCTGCTTATGTAGTTCCTATCACCATAAACGGTTCTTGGAAATTAGTAAAATTTGGATTTTTTCCTTTAGGTATGGGAAATCGTATTACCTTTACCGTTCATAAGCCAATGGCAGTCAAAGATTTTTCTTTTGAAGACTTGATGACACGAACCGAAACATCAATTGTAAATTCACTGATATAAATGTAGATTCAGCATTTAGTAGTCGCTAAAATCCAGAATCTAAAATCTAAAATTAATAATGTCTATAAAAAACATCCGTCTAGAAGTGATGCAGTTTCTAGAAAACAAAGTAGAAGGTTTCATGGAGGAATATTTGATTCCAGTTGAAAAAATTTGGCAACCGACTGACTTTTTACCTAATTCCGAAAGCGATACTTTTTTTGAAGAAGTGAAAGAACTTCGCGAACTAGCCAAAGACTTGCCGTATGATTTTTGGGTGGCCATGGTGGGCGACACGATTACCGAAGAAGCGTTACCAACCTACGAATCTTGGTTAATGGACGTAGAAGGTGTTGATAATGTCGAACGCAACGGCTGGTCAAAATGGGTTCGACAATGGACTGGCGAAGAAAACCGTCACGGAGACGTTTTAAATAAATATCTGTATTTATCAGGACGTGTTAATATGCGGGAAGTCGAAATTACCACGCAGCATTTGATCTCCGACGGATTTGATATAGGAACGGGAAGAGATCCTTATAAAAACTTCGTATATACTTCTTTCCAAGAATTAGCCACTTATGTTTCTCATAATCGAGTGTCGCAATTGGCCAAAACCTACGGCGATAACAAACTGTCGAAAATGTGTAAGATGATTGCAGGCGACGAAATGCGTCACCACCATGCCTATAGTGAATTTGTCACGCAGATTTTCAAAGTAGATCCTAGCGAAATGATGTTGGCGTTTAATTATATGATGAAAAACAAAATCACCATGCCTGCAGGATTTTTGAGAGAATCTGGCGAGAAAATTAGTTCTGCCTTCGAACAATTTTCGAATTCGGCCCAGCGCATCGGTGTTTACACAGCGAATGACTATGTAGAGATCATGCAAAAACTAATCGATAAATGGGAGATTGATAAAATCACAGGTTTGACGGACGAAGCTGAAAAAGCACGTGATTATTTAATGAAACTTCCAGCTAGAATGGCAAAAGTTTCTGAAAGAATGGTGATTCCGCCAGATTCATTTGTCTTTAAATGGGTGGAACCAGCAGTAGCAAGATAGTTTTAATAAGAAATAGAAATGTTGAATTTTGAAGTTATTAGACTTTAAGATTCAACATTTTTTAATCCATCTTAATGAATAATCCCGACTTAATTTCAAGAACAATACAATTCGTAAAACAACAATTAGCAGATGCTGAAGGCGGACACGATTGGTTTCATATTGAACGCGTTTACAGAAATAGTTTGTTGATTTCGCAGTCTGAAAAGTGCGATGAAGTGGTTGTTAAATTGGGCGCGTTATTGCATGACATTGCGGATAGTAAATTTCATGATGGCGACGAAAGTATTGGGCCCAAAACCGCGCGCGCATTTCTTGAAGGAGAATCAGTTGATGAAGCAACGATCGCACATGTCCTCAACATCATCGAAAATATTTCCTTCAAAGGCGGCAATTTCGAAAAGAAATTCCACTCGAAAGAACTCGAAATTGTGCAAGATGCAGATCGACTAGACGCAATTGGAGCGATTGGTATTGCGAGAACGTTCAACTATGGTGGATTCAAAAACAGACCGCTATACGATCCGTCGATTGCGCCAAATCTTCGGATGACGAAAGAAGAATATAAGTCGAGTGACGCACCAACACTCAATCATTTCTACGAAAAATTGTTGCTATTAAAAGACAAAATGAACACCGAAACCGGGAAGCAAATCGCGCAAGAACGCCACCGATTTATGGAAACATTCCTATCGCAGTTTTATGCGGAATGGGATGGGGAGAAATAAAGTTGAATACTAATTCCCTTTAAAATCCGCTTTTCTTTTCTCCAAAAACGCAGTCGTTCCTTCCTTAAAATCTTCTGTTCCAAAACACTTTCCAAACGATTTTATTTCAGTTTCGTAACCGTTGACGCCGTCTTTGAAATTCGCATTCACCGCTTTTATTGCTTGACTAATCGCAACAGGAGAGTTTTTCAAGATGCGTTCTGCGATTCCCTGGCAGAAAGCTAAAAGTTCGGATTGAGTGACAACGTGATTCACCAAACCCACTCTGTAAGCGTCGTCAGCAGTAATCATTCCGGCGGTCATGATCATTTCCATCGCGCGACCTTTTCCTATTAATTGCGGTAATCTTTGTGTGCCTCCATAACCCGGAATAACGCCTAAGGAAACTTCCGGCAAGCCCATTTTTGCGTTATCCGACGCCACTCTAAAATGACAAGCCATAGCCAATTCTAATCCGCCGCCGAGCGCAAATCCATTTACGGCAGCAATTACTGGAGTGCGCAGTTTTTCTACAAAATCGAACAACAATTCTTGCCCTTGAGCTGCCAATTGCGCACCTTCTTCTACAGAGAAGTGAGCAAACTCAGCGATGTCGGCGCCGGCAACAAAAGCTTTTTCTCCAGTTCCGGTGAGTATAATTACTCTCGTTGCGGGATCTAACTCCAAAGTGTTAAAAGCGTGATGCAATTCTTGAATAGTTACTACATTGAGTGCATTGAGTTTCGTTGGGCGATTGATGGTAATGGTTGCGATCGCATTTTCTTTGGCAACCAGTATATTGTCGTAGTTCATAATTTAGGTTTGTATTAATGGAAGCGCTACCATAAAAGTCGTGCCTTTTCCGTATTCAGATTCAAATGTAATTGTTCCTTTGTAATTTTCAATAATGTTTTTAATAATTCCCAATCCGAGTCCCATTCCGCTGTTTTTGGTCGTAAATTTGGGTTCGAAAATCTTATCTAAAAACTGATCTTCAATACCAATTCCGTTGTCTTTCACCAATATGATAACTTCTTTCGGATGGCGACGAACGGACACCAAAACCGATTTGTATTCTTGATTTTCCGGAATCGATTGAATGGCGTTTTTAACCAGATTGGTGATGATTCGAATCAATTGGGTACGATCCATTTTAGATGTGATTTCTTTTTCCTCACTTTCAAAAACAATAAACTCTTCGTTGAAAATATCCAACGCCAATTCAACAACTTCCACCACGTTGAGGTTCTCGTTTTGCTGTGCAGGCATCGAGGCAAAATTCGAAAAGGCAGACGCAACGGCACTCATCGTATCAATTTGTTGAATTAAAGTTTCGGTGTAATCTTTCAATTTTTGAGGTAATTCTGGATCGTTGGCGTCAAATTTTCGTTGAAAACTTTGCACCGTCAATCGCATAGGCGTCAATGGATTTTTGATTTCGTGCGCCACTTGTTTTGCCATTTCCCGCCACGCTTCTTCTCGTTCGCTTTGTGCTAATTTCACCGCGCTTTTTTCGAGTTCATCGACCATGCCGTTGTAGGCTTTGATCAGCAAATTAATTTCCTTGCTGTTGGCTTCTAAAACAATTTTTTCGTTTTTCTGATTCAAACTGGTTTCGCTCAACTTGTCGGAAATGGTCTTGAGTGATTGGGTGATATACGTTGATAGAAAATACGCCAAAGCAAAAGCAATGACCAACATAAACGAGTACACTTGCCCCAATCGAATCAGGAAACTTTGAAGTTCTTTTTCGTAAAAACCATCGTCTTCAACATAAGGTAAGTTCAAAATTCCTAGTGGTTTGAATTTCTCGTCTTTAATCTGACTGTAGGAGGATCGGTTCTTGACGCCGTCTATGTTTTTGATGTCAACGTATCTTTTTTCGATAGACGATTGTACTAATTTCAAGATATATTTTGGAATTGGTGGCGAAACTGTATCAATAGAAAATGAGGCTTTTGACGACTTAAGCAGTTTTCCGTTGAGACTGTAAATGTTGATTTCGAGATTGTGAATTTGCGCTAATTCGTGAATTTTATCTTTAAAAATCAATCCTAAATTTCTTGACGTAAGTGGATAAGTTGATGTAGAAAGAACATAATTGATGTGCTCTTTGATGGCGGTTTCTTTCCGTTCTAATCGCTCTTGATGATAGTCTTTGGCTTCATTTTTAAATTGAATGATCGAAATAGACGCCATCAAAATAGACGCAATCAAAATCAATACAATCATCGAAAGGAAGATCCTAATTCGCAGAGAAAGCATCGACATTTTGAATTTGGCAGCCATTTTTAGGAAGAATTACGTTCACGAATTCGCTTGTAGAATTTAAATCCAAGCATAATCAAAACCGAGAATAGAACAATTCCAACAACGCCGTAAATCCAGTTGACCGCATTTTTGAGAATGACTAAAAAGACGACCGCGAATAAGATAATGGTCGCGCCTTCGTTCCACAACCGCATAAAGTTGGAAGAGTACTTCACAGCATCTTGTTGTAATTCCAAGTAAATAACGTGACATTTCCAATGATACAAATACAACAAAAAGACAAATCCCAATTTGACATGCATCCACGGCATGAGCATCCACGCTTTCCCGATGTCTGTAAAAAACAACATCCAGTAAGCAAAAATGCTTGCCAAAACTGCGGAAGGCCACGTTATGATATACCACAATCGATACGTCATGATTTTGTATTGCCTTTGCAAGATTTCTTTTTCAGGCGATGGCTTTTCAGCAGCTTCTATTTGATAAACAAACAAGCGAACAATATAAAACAATCCCGCAAACCACGTAATGACGAAGATGAGATGTAGCGATTTGAGGTAATTGTACAGTTCCATGTTGTTTATTTAGATGCCCAATCTTTAATCCACGTGCTCACTGTTGCACACCATTCATCGCCATCATTCATGCACGGAATAGCCATAAATTCTTCGCCTCCGTGAACCTTAAATTCATGATTGGCTTCCATCGCAATTTCTTCCAAGGTTTCTAAGCAATCTGAGACGAAAGCAGGAGTTACAACCGCTAATTTCTTAATTCCTTTTTCTGGCATCTTATTGACTTCAACATCCGTGTAAGGCGTCAGCCATTTGTCGCCCGCCAATCGAGATTGGAATGTCTGGCTGTATTTTCCTTCCGGAATGCCAAGATATTCTACAACTTGTCTGGTCGTCTCATAACATTGATGGCGATAACAGAATTCGTGCGCAGGCGATGGTGTTACACAGCAAGAACCATCAATTTTGCAATGCGATTTTGTAATATCTGTCTTGCGAATATGACGCTTTGGAATACCGTGATAAGAAAACAATAAATGGTCATATTCAAAGGTGTCCAAGTGTTTCTTTATTGAATTCGCTAAAGCTTTGATATATCCGGGCTTGTTATAGAAAGCAGGAACGATGGTAAATTTCATTTCAGGGAAATGTTTCTGACGCAACTCTTCTGCTAAAACTAAAATTGTGGTCGTAGAAGCCATAGCATGCTGCGGATATAAAGGAAAAAGCATCACTTCATTGACGCCTTTGTCCTTCAATTCTTGCAACCCTTTCATAATCGACATCGTGCCATAACGCATCGCTAAAGCAACTGGAAGATCAACTTGAGCTTGTACTTTTTTGGTCATTCTTTGGGAAATCACCACCAAAGGCGAGCCTTCATCCCACCAAATTTTCGCGTAAGCTGCTGCAGATTTCTTCGGTCTGGTTTGTAAAATGATGCCTCGAACCAACAATGCACGTAGTAAAAATGGGACATCGATGACAAATCGATCCATTAAAAATTCATCTAAATATGGCTTAACATCTTTTGGTGTTGGACTTTCGGGCGAACCCAAATTGACTAATAAAACTCCTTTCATGGTATAATTTTCAATTGCTAAATGTACTAAACTTCTTTTTTACGTATTTGGATTCAATGCCATTAAATATTTTTTGGGCGTGGTGGCAAATTTCTTTTTGAATGCGGCAATAAAATGACTTCCGGTGCTGTAACCGATTTTTAATCCAACTTCATTGACATTATAGGAACCGCTATCTAATAACCGGCGTGCCATATCCATTTTGTAGTCGAATAAAAATCCATACACCGTGTCGCCATATATTTGTTTGAAACCCATTTTGAGTTTTTTCAAATTCAAGCCAACTTGATCCGCTAAATCTTGAAGACTTGGCGGTTCTGCCATGTTTGCGATAACTATGTCTTTGGCTTTACGGATTTTCATCACGTTTTCTTCGTCAATCAAAAACGGACATTGTTCTGCATCTGGATCTTCGGTTCTATTAAAATACAGACTCAGCAGTTCGTAGCCTTTGCCTTTATAATATAGGTTTTTGATGGATGGATGCAGATTGTAATGAAACAATTGACTTAAAACAATCGCCATCGACGGACTGATGTCACTTTCGCCATAATATTTTTTGTCTTTGTTTTCGACACTCAAAAACGGAATGTAATTCGCTTCAGTCGAAAACAAAGCATGGAATTTCTTAATCGAAATAATTACAGAAATCACCCACGATTGCGGCGCTAATTCTAAATGCAACGGCAGCTCTTTCTGAGGATTGTAAAGCAACAAGGCTTTCTCTTCTTTCAAATCTAAAGCGTACGTTCCTTGGTTAAAAATAAACTTGGCTTTGCCCTTAATTCCAAAGTGAAATTGGATTAGACCTTGACGGATTTGGCGCTCGGCTTTAAATATTTCAGCATCATCGTTTTGAAAACGAATTAGGGTAAAATCTTCTTCAATTGTTATTACTTCTTGAGAACCCATAGCGATATTTTTTTGTAATTATTTTTTTAGAAGGACAGGCATTTATTTAGAATTGTTCTACATAAACAGATTTGAAAGGCCTGATTCTAGCGCAAATTTAAAATAAATAACGATGTAAAGTTGATTTTGATTTAAAATATCTCATAGCGATACATTTAGTCCTTACAGCGTTACTTTTATAAATACTATAATGATAATTTTGTTGAACTTTCTTGAGAAGTATATTGTATGGAAAACTACATTGCCCAAAAGCATCACTATTTTTACGCCGTTGGCTTAAGCTATAAAAAAGCGGATGCCGAAATGAGAGGTGAATTTAGTCTCGATGAAAAGGCAAAGACGCAAGTTTTAGAGCAGGCAAAAAAAGAAGGTATTGAAAGTTTGATTGTGACTTCTACCTGCAACAGAACAGAAATTTATGGTTTTGCGGAACATCCTTTTCAGCTTATCAAGTTGATTTGCGAGAATAGTAGAGGAACGGTTGAAGCTTTTCAAAAAGTTGGTTTTGTCTACAAAAATCATGAAGCGGTCAACCATATGTTTCGAGTGGCAACAGGTTTAGACAGTCAAATTTTAGGTGATTTCGAAATCATCAGTCAACTGAAGTCAAGTTTCAACGAAGCCAAATCTTTTGGTTTGATCAATACCTTCCTAGATCGATTGATCAACGCGGTCATTCAAGCGAGTAAAAAAATCAAAAACGAAACCGAAATTAGTTCAGGCGCCGCTTCTGTCGCTTTTGCCTCAGTGCAATACATCATCAAGAATGTAGAGAACATCGGAAACAAAAACATACTGCTTTTCGGAACCGGAAAAATAGGCAGAAATACATGCGAGAATTTGGTAAAACACACCAAAAACGAGCACATCACGCTAATCAATAGAACCAAAGACAAGGCTGAAAAATTAGCCGGAAAATTGCATCTCGTCGTAAAGGACTATTCCGAATTGCATCTTGAATTGCAAAAAGCCGATGTTGTCGTGGTAGCAACCGGAGCACAAAACCCAACCATCGACAAAGCGATTTTGAATCTCAAAAAACCAATGCTCATTCTTGATTTGTCGATTCCTAAAAATGTCAACGAAAACGTGAAGGAGCTAGAAGGCGTCACTTTAATTCACATGGACCATCTTTCTCAAATGACCGATGAAACCCTAGAGAAAAGAAAAGGCCACATTCCAGCAGCCGAGGCGATTATTGAGGAAATTAAAGAGGAATTTGTCGCTTGGACAAAAGCCAGAAAATTTGCGCCAACCATCCATGCTTTGAAGGAAAAACTAAATTCTATCAAAGAAGGCGAATTGAATTTCCAACGTAAGAAAATGTCGAACTTCGACGAAGAACAAGCGGAACTCATCAGCAATAGAATTATCCAAAAAATTACCAACCATTTTGCCAATCATTTGAAAGATGACAACACCACCGTCGATGAAAGCATCGAATGGATTGAGAAAATTTTTCAAATCGAAACGACTTCCAAATAATGAACAAAACCATACGCATCGGAACGCGCGATAGCGAATTGGCGCTTTGGCAAGCACATACCGTTCAAAACAAACTAGAAGATTTAGGGTATAAAACCGAAATCATTGCGGTTAAATCGCAAGGTGATGTTATTCTAGATAAGCCTTTATACGAACTCGGAATCACAGGAATTTTCACAAAAACCTTAGACATTGCAATGATCAATGGACAAGTGGATATTGCCGTGCATTCGATGAAAGACGTACCAACTGCGTTACCACAAGGAATTGTTCAAGCTGCCGTTTTAGAACGCGCGAATGTTTTAGACATTTTGGTTCACAAAGGCAATTTAGATTTCTTAAATTCCAACGGAACGATTGCCACAGGAAGCCTTCGCCGTCAAGCACAATGGTTGCATCGACACCCGAATCACAAAGTGGTTGATCTTCGAGGTAACGTCAATACCAGAATGCAAAAACTCCACGACAGCGAATGGGACGGAGCCGTTTTTGCCGCTGCCGGATTGGAAAGAATTAACATCAAACCAGAAAACTATATCAATCTAGATTGGATGATTCCCGCACCAGCGCAGGGCGCCATGGTTGTTGTTGCAATGGGGAATGACAATTATTGTCTGGATGCTGTTTCGGAATTGAATGACGTAGAAACTGAAGTTTGTACGCATATCGAACGCCAATTTCTTAAAATACTTGAAGGTGGATGTACCGCTCCAATTGGCGCCATTGCTAGAATTATTGAAGACGATATTCTTTTCAAAGGCGTTTTATTTTCTTTGGACGGAAAGGAAAAAGTACTCGTCGAAAAATTCGTTCCCATTCAAGAGTGGAAGAAATTGGGCTATTATTCAGCGCAAGAAGTTTTAAAAAACGGCGGAAAAGAAATCATGGAAGTGCTCCGAAATCATTTCAAACCGAAAGCGTAAGCAATGGAAAGTAAAGTTCGAATAGTATCTACCAAAAAGTTGCTGCCGAATCAAAAACAGTTTTTGCTCAATGCCAATTTTTCTGTGGTTGAGGCAGATTTAATTAAAATCAAACTTAAAAAGTTTACCTATAAAAGTAAGTTTCAAAATCTGATTTTTTCTAGTCAAAATGCGGTAGAAAGCATCTTAAAAAATACCAAATTAGAACTATTGCGAAGTAAAAAGTGCTTCTGCGTCGGACAAAAAACCAAAACAGCCTTAGAGCTCAATGGATTTAGAGTAGTTGAAAGCGCCGACTATGCGTCCGAATTAGCTTCTACGATTTGTAATCATTACAACGAAGAAAGTTTTGTTTTTTTCAGCGGAAATTTAAGAAGAGAAATTCTCCCAGATTCCTTAACCTTAGCCAAGGTAAGATTTGAAGAAATAGAAGTATATGAAACAATCCATACGCCACAGGCCATAAATTCTAAACCAGATGGCATTCTGTTTTTTAGCCCATCTGCCGTAGAAAGTTACGTACAAGCCAATACCATCACGGATGAAACCTGTTTTTGCATTGGAAAAACCACCGCAGAACCAGTCGAAAAAATAACATCGCATTGCATTGTTGCTAATCAACCATCGATTGAAAACGTAATTATCCAATGTATAAAACATTACAGTGAAGTTTAAAACAGACGCCCACGCGTCTTTGTAGCAAATAAACATTATGATCAAAAACGACCTATTTTTAAAAGCATTACGAGGAGAAACCGTCAATCGTCCGCCGGTTTGGATGATGCGTCAAGCAGGTAGATATTTACCAGAATTTATTGCCTTGCGCGACAAATATGATTTCTTTACCCGATGTCAAACGCCCGAATTAGCTGCCGAAATTACCGTTCAACCCATTCGCCGAATTGCACCCGATGCGGCGATTTTGTTTTCTGATATTTTAGTAGTGCCACAAGCCATGGGTATCGAAGTTTTGATGAAAGAAAGCGTCGGTCCATTTTTACCCAACCCAATTCGTACGCCTCAAGACGTAGAAAAAGTGATTGTTCCCAATATCCACGAAACTCTGGGTTATGTCATGGACGCAATCAAACTCACCAAAGAAATGCTCAACGATGAGGTGCCATTGATTGGTTTTGCGGGTTCGCCGTGGACAATCTTCTGTTACGCCGTCGAAGGAAAAGGCTCAAAAAGTTTCGACACCGCGAAAGGTTTTTGCTTCACCCATCCAGAAGCGGCGCATGTTTTATTGCAAAAAATCACCGACACCACGATTCTCTATTTAAAAGAAAAAGTAAAAGCCGGCGTCAATGCAGTTCAGATTTTTGATTCGTGGGGCGGCATGCTGTCTCCAGTCGATTATCAAGAATTTTCATGGAAATACATCAATCAAATTGTCGAAGCACTTGCCGATGACACACACGTCATTGTCTTCGGAAAAGGCTGCTGGTTTGCGCTCAATGAAATGGGGAAAAGTCGTGCTTCAGCCTTAGGTGTCGATTGGACGTGTTCACCTAGAAATGCCCGGTATTTGTCTGGAGGGAATATGACCTTACAAGGCAATTTCGATCCATCACGTTTGCTCTCGCCGATTCCGACCATCAAAAAAATGGTGCATCAAATGATCGACGAATTCGGAAAAGACAAATACATCGTCAATCTCGGACATGGAATTTTACCCAACATTCCCGTAGATCACGCCAAAGCATTTATTGATGCGGTCAAAGAATACGGAAGTTAATTAATAATTATTGGAGCGTGACCTCGCCGAAAAAGGCGGGTCGGGCTTTCGGCACTCGCTGTCCCGATTTCCTGCGTCATCGGAACGAGCTCAAACAAAGCCTCAATCCCTCACGCAACCGTTCGTCAACCAAAAACTGACAAAATGAAAGACATTTTCTATAATTACATCAAAAACCTTCAAGATCAAATCTGTCTCGGATTAGAAGCCGTCGATGGTCAGGCAAAATTTCGCGAAGATCTGTGGAATCGCACTGAAGGCGGAGGTGGCAGAACGCGCGTCATCGAGAATGGAAAGGTTTTCGAAAAAGGCGGTGTCAATATTTCAGCGGTTCACGGTAAATTGCCAGAAGCCATGCGTCAATTATTCAATGTCGGTGAAGCTGATTTTTTCGCTTGCGGTTTGAGTCTCGTTATTCATCCCAAAAGTCCTATGGTGCCAACCGTTCATGCCAACTGGCGCTATTTCGAGATGTATGACGAACAAGGCAACATCATTCAACAATGGTTTGGCGGTGGACAAGATTTAACGCCGTACTATTTGTTCGAGGAAGACGCCATTCATTTTCACCAAACTTGTAAAACCGCTTGCGACAAATATAATCTGGAATTCTATCCCAAATACAAAAAGCAATGCGACGAATATTTCTGGAATGCACATCGTCATGAAGCCCGCGGAATCGGAGGTTTGTTCTTTGATTATTGCAAAGCAACCGAGTCCATGCAAATGGAAGATTGGTACAATTTCGTAACAGAAGTCGGCAACAGTTTTCTTCAAGCGTATGTTCCTATTGTAGAAAGAAGAAAAGAATTGCCCTTCACAGCCGCGAATAGAACTTGGCAAGAAATCCGTCGTGGTCGCTATGTTGAGTTCAATCTGGTGCACGATAAGGGCACTTTATTTGGACTCAAAACCAATGGCCGCATCGAAAGTATTCTGATGAGTTTGCCGCCGCACGTGCAGTGGGTTTATGACCATCATCCGGAAGCAGGAAGCGACGAAGAAAAGTTAATTAGCGTTTTAGAAGAACCTAGAAATTGGGTAAATTAGCTGTCAGCAATCAGCCGTCAGATGTAAGGTTATGAGAGATTATAAGAAATTTTTGGTTTG